>DVNX01000061.1 GCA_018714045.1 Candidatus Ornithoclostridium faecavium | reverse complement strand
ATTGATAGCGTTGGCGATATCGTTCGTGACGACGATGCAGAGGTATTCGTCCATAATGTTCGCCTGTCCCTGGAACAGGAGACCGGTGCATACGGATCTGAACAGGAAATGGTTGTTGCAGTTTTCCTGAGTGTTTTTATTGTTGGTTTTTACGAGAGCCTTGTACTTCGTGAATTCTTTCGAAAGTATCGCTACGGCTTCGCTTGCCAGATTTTTATATGTTATCCTACCCAGCCAGTATGCGGCATTGCTTTTTTGCTGTACGTTGAAAATTTCGTAGTTTTCTGAAATAAATCTCAGCAGGGTTTCCTGAAGAGAATAGTTGTCTTTCAGAGAAAAGACGATAAATCGGTTGGACATATCCGTAAGCATTGTTTCGAAAAACCTGTGCTCATGGTATTCTTTATAGTTTTCGATCCTGTAAACGAAATAATATGCCAGCAGGAATTCAAGATAAGTTACGTGTTTATGCGGCAACGACCACAATGTCGCATTGTATTCTGCAGAATTGATGGCATAAGACTGATCGAAAATATAATCGAAAAGTTCTTCTGAAACGTTTTTCAGACGCTCTTCGTCTCCGTACAGCTCGTAAAGCGCGAGTTTTTCGTAAACGTCGTTGAGTCTTATGTCGTCCTGTTTGTAAAGCGACTGCATTTCAGTAGCTATCAGCCTTATCAGAAAAATGTCCACGCAAGGAAATCTGAATTTCTTGAGAGAATTGTAAGTTTCTTCAACGCTGAGTTCGTATCCGTATATTCTGAAAATGCTGTCGATTATAGAAGTAACCGAGGCTTTGTCTTCCAAAGGCACTTGTTTTGTTACAAAAGTGTAGCCTTTAGAATCGCCCGCAAGAGGAATGATCCTCTTGAGTCTCGTGCGGTTTTTTATCAGTCCGATATCTATCGAACATATTCTGTTGAATCTTCCGAATTGCTTCCAAAGATCAAAAATTACGTTTTCAGGATACACTTTAGCCACGATATGTTCGCGTATGGCTTCTACGAAGAGGACGGGTTTCACTTCGGGATTGTTTTTTACAAAGCTGAAATATTCCTTGAGTTCCTGTCCGATCATAGCTTTCATCTGGTCGGCAACGTTTTGAGGGTTGTATGGTATCTTTTCGTAATAACTTGCGGAAAGATAGTACGGAAGCGCGTTGGATCTTCCTGACCTGAAATTTTTCAGCATTTTATAGAATGCAAGTTGCAACAGCATGTTTTTAGCGCTGCCGGGAAGACCGCGTACCTGAACGGCTACGTCAGATCCTTTAGAGAGATTTTCAACGATTATATCAACAGGGTCTTCCGCGTCAACGGGTCTGCTGTGGAAATAAACGGTCAGAGTCTCTTTGAAAAGTTTTTTTGCGTAAGTCATGAAAAGATCGTAGTCTTCGTCAGTTTTTATCCTCGAATAAATATTGTAAGGAAATTTTTGCGTCTTCTGAATAATAAGATCTACGATGCCGTTCCTGTCGTAATTTTTTTCGTGTTCGTCAGCGTTTTTCACGCTTACGGCTTCGGTTAAATCCGAAAATTTAACTTCTTGCTTACTGTTAAACGCGTATGACTCGCTGAAATTGTCTGAAAGCGAAATTATTGTTTCTTTAAGCAGAAGGAGAGCTGCGTTTATATCGTTATAAGCGTCTATCCAATGCTTTCTGCCGAGGAAATAGAGATATTCGTCGGTGAAATTGAAGTTCTGCAGTTTGAAAGGTATTATTATTTTCTTGTTATCGAAAGCTATACTGACCTCATTGCTTACATGACCGGATGCGTTGGTGTTTTCGGAAGCAAGGAGCACGAGCATTTCACAATGCTTGATCGCGTTTACGATCTGAGTCGGATAGTTGCTGCCCGGGTCTACGTTTCTGGGCGCGATCCAGCAACTTATACCGTTTTTTTCGAGAAAAGAGCAGACTTTTGCCGCTATTTCCGCTTCTTTTGAAGAATAGCTTATAAATACATACTTATTGTCTTTCAAAACGTTATCCATGGTACTTCCTCATGTTTACTGAAGTAAGTTATATTCTATAACCGATTATACTAAATAAGAAGGAAAAAGACAAGCGATTTCACGGTGTCCTGAAAATATTGATCGGACTGATTTGCCGCGATGAAAGTAAGAAAACAAGACAATTTATTTACGAATAAAGCCGCACGGAGATTTGCCGTGCGGCTCAGGTTTTTTCAAGTCAGAATATTCAGCAGAGTTTCTTTTTCAGTTCGAGATATTCAGCCATTTCTTCTTCGGTAAAGCTTTCTTCGCCGCTTTCGTTGCGCTTTGAAACGAAATATCTTATGCGCTCTAAGCGCTTATTGGTGACCTTGTATTTTATCGAAGCGATAAAGCCTATCGTAAGAAGCACCGTAACGGAAATCGCGATAAGAAGTCTTATTGCGAGGAGCACGCTTTCGGGCTGTTGCTGCAGGATGTTTTTGCCTGTTTCGGGATCGTAGACGGGTTTTACGTAATGCGCAGCGCTGAGTACCCAGCCGACCATACCCGTGCCGAGCGCCGTTGCGATCTTTCTGGTAAAGGTCATTACGCCCGACATGTTCGCCGTCGGACGGTAGCCCAGTTTAAGCTCTGCAACGTCTACGGTATCTGCAAATACCAGCCACGGCATCGATTGAGCGCCCGCAAAACCGAAGCCCATTATCGCAGCAAATACAGGGATAAGGATGGGATTCCAGTCGGGTTGATAGCACGCAAGGAGTATTGCGCCGATTATGTACAGCGGGAGTCCCGCGCGGAATGCCGCCTGTTTGGAATATTTCGCTTTTATCACGTAAGCTATGACGATTCCTATCGCGGCGCAGACCATCATCGGGGCGATTATCATTATCGAGCCCATATCCATTTCCATGAAGCCGAGGTTTACTTTGACGCCGTTTATAGTGCCGCCGATATAATCGGTATAATAAATTGCTACCGCGCTTATGAGATCCATCGTCAGAAATGCGGTTACGTACATAAGGATATGCCATATATACGATTTGACTGTAAGACCTTTGAAGTATTCCTTTATGCTGAATTTAACTTTCTTTTCTTCCTGGTAAGGCGTGCGTTCTTTTACTGTGAGACCCGCGACTATGAGCGGTATCGCGAACAGCAGACCGAAGCCGAATACGATTATATAGTAGAAAGTCGTATACGATATCGTCGCGTTTTCGCCGACGACCTTATTCCACATAAGGCTGGGTATGAGGTAAAGGAGTCCCGCTGCGATTATGTCGAAAATAAGTTTCCAGGTGTTTGCCTTATTGCGTTGACGGTAATCCATGGAAATGTCCGAGCTCATCGACATGTAGGGTACCTGCGAAATAGTCGAGATCGTGCAGTATATGATATAAGCAAATACCATCCAGGTTATCTTGGAGGGCTCTTCCATATTCTGTATCGGAGCGAACAGGAATGCGAGACCGAACGGGATAAGTATTCCGCCCAGTATCATAAAAGGCTTTCTTCTTCCCAGTCTGAAACGCGAGTTTTCGGAAATAAGCCCCATTGCGGGATCGGAGACTGCGTCCCAGATTTTCGATATCATTATAATAGTGCTGGCAATAGCGGCTTCGATACCGATTATGTTGGTAAAAAAGGCGAGAAGTATGACTGATAAAAACGCTGCTTGTCCGCCTCCGAAAAGATCTGCCGCGCCGTAGAGTATACATTCTTTTGTGGATACGTAATCTTTCGGGTCGCAGTTTTCTTTTGCGGCGAGCTCTTCGACTGTAAGTTTTTTCTTCACGACTGAAATCCCCTTGTATTTATTGAATATCGGCGATATCGGTTTACCGCCGTTTAATTCAGTATAACATAATGCGTGCCTTAAGTGCAAACGGGCAAAAGCGATTTATTCAATACAATATTAATAATTTAGATTCTCAAAGAAGAGCGAAAACAAAGAAGTAATGCAATGATATCAATTAGTATTAATTAGTAATAATTAATATTAAGTATAATCAAGTATCAATTGAGTTAAACGGCGATTTGCGGCGTTTAAGCTCCGCGATAAAATACGCAAACGGTCTTGACTTTATCGCTAAAATACGTTTCAAGAAGAATTTAAGATTGAGATATGTATACGGCTAAACTTAGAAAGTTTAAGTGCTTTGAACGCCGTTGTATGAGAGAGGGTTGAACTATCAATATGAAAACTGCGTGTGAGACGTACGCGTAATTTAAAATAATCGGTTGCATAAGAACGTTAAATATTTTATAATAATACAGATATGGAAAACAGCGTTTTAAAAGTCAAAGATCTTTCTCTTTCGTACTACGGCGGCTACGACGCGGTGGGCGACGTCAGCTTTGAGCTGCTATCGGGGGAAAAGCTTTGCGTTTTCGGGGGTCAGAATCAAGGTAAAACCTCTCTGATGCGCGCTTTGGCGGGGCTCGAGGATTACAGCGGAAGCATAATGTTTTGCGGGCGCGAACTCAAAGACATACCTGTCGAAGAGCGCAACATAACTTACAGCTTCGACGGATCCAGTTTAGTTCCCAGGCTCAGCGTCCTCAAAAATATAGTCAAGCCGCTCGTTCTCAGAGATTGCGACGACGCTTACATTGCAGCGCGTCTCGGGTACGTTTCTGAGTTGTTCGGGATCGAAGGGCTTCTTAACGTAAAGGTAAAAGAACTGGACGAAGTTCAGCTTTGCCGCGTGCTTCTGGCGAGGATATTTATAAGAGAAAGCAAACTTTATCTTATTGACAATATATTCGGGAAGATAGATTACTGCGTGAGACGTACGTTGTTCGGATCGCTTTACAGCGCGGTCGCAGACAGCGACGCCGTGGTCATATACGCTACGGACAGAATACTCGAGGCAAGCACGCTCGGCGACAGGATCGCCGTCATAAACGGCGGCAGGATAGAGCAGACGGACGATTATTATCATCTGTATAAAAACCCCGAGAGCTTAGCGGTGTTGAGGGGGCTCGACGAAAACGTAGGACTTGTTTCAGGCTATCTCAAAAAGCGCGAAAGCGGATATTCCGTCAAAATGTACGACGGCGAAGAGATAAGCGTTTGTGCTCCTATTGCAGATAACTACGAAAATAAAATGGTTTACGCCTGCGTTTATCCAGAAGACGCAGAGTTAAAGAAAAACCCTGACGGAAAATGGCGGACGATAGCGATAGTCAGCACAAAAGACGGCAATCTCGCGCTTCTCAAACGCGATGAAAATATGATCTGCGGTATGGCGGGAGATCTAAAACGCGGTGATGCTGCCGACGTCGCGATAAAGCGTGCGGGCAACTGTTTCGATAAGGTCAGCGAAAGAAAGATAAGCAGAGATAACAAAGATCGTTAATTATCTTTTTAATGTATAATAATTACTACTACTAAAAAATACTAAATTTTACGGAGATAAAATACTATGAGTGAAGCATTGGATATGCACAAAAAATGGCACGGAAAACTTGAAGTCGTCAGCAAAGCGCCCGTACAGAACGCGCACGACCTTTCGGTCGCATATACCCCCGGAGTTGCCGAACCCTGCGTCGAGATAGCGAAAGATCCTTCTCTCGCTTACACATATACGGGCAAACACAATCTCGTCGCTGTCGTGACTGACGGCAGCGCTGTGCTCGGACTCGGAAACATAGGCGGATTGGCGGGAATGCCCGTCATGGAAGGCAAGTGCTGTCTTTTCAAAAAGTTCGGAGGCGTAGACGCTTTCCCGATATGCCTTTCCACTCAGGACACAAAGGAGATCATTGACGCGTGCGTGGCGATCGCACCGACTTTCGGCGGCATAAACCTCGAAGACATATCTGCGCCCAGATGCTTCGAGATAGAAGAAGCTCTCAAAGAAAAACTCGATATACCGGTATTTCACGACGACCAGCACGGCACGGCTATCGTAGTGCTTGCTGCGCTTACCAATGCGCTTAAGATCGTCGGCAAAAAACTCGAAAACGTGACTGCGGCTATACTCGGCACGGGCGCGGCGGGAGGAGCTATCGCAAGACTGCTTCTCGCGGCGGGAGTCAAAGATCTCACCCTTGTTGACAGAAAAGGAATTCTTTACAAGGGCAGAGAGGGTATGGACTGGTCAAAGACTCAGCTTGCCGAACTGACCAACAAGGCAGGCAAGAAGGGCGGCGCGAAAGAGGCGCTCGAAGGCGTCGACGTACTTATCGGCGTTTCGGGTCCGAACACCGTTTCCGCTGATATGGTCAAAGGCATGGCTGAAAAGCCGATAGTTTTCGCAATGTCTAACCCCGTTCCCGAAATCTACCCCGACGAAGCAAAGAAAGGCGGCGCTGCGGTCGTAGGCACGGGCAGATCGGACTATGCTAATCAGATCAACAACGTACTTGCGTTCCCCGGCATATTCCGCGGCGCGCTGGACGCGAGGGCAAGCGCGATAACCGAAAACATGAAGCTTGCGGCGGTAAAGGCTCTCGCAGGTCTCGTTTCCGACGAAGAGCTGAACGCAGACTACATTCTTCCCAAGGCTTTCGACGAAAGAGTGGGTGCGACGGTCGCGAAAGCGGTTTACGAGCAGGCGTTCAAGGATAAAGTCAACAGGATCTGACCGTAAAGCGGATATCGGGTTAAGTTTACGCGCGTTGAAATCGTTAAATACGGTTTTGCGCATTTTGCGCGAAGACGGCGCGTTTTAACTTTCTTTTAACCGATATAATTTAAAAAGACAGTAAGAGCTTTTGCGTACAACGCGAGCGCGGCACGATCAGCCGTCGCGGAGCAGAAGTCAGGCAATACTTTGCGGCAAGACCGCATAAGGAGTCAAAATGGATATGTTCGAAGAAAAGGATATTTATACAGAATATCCCAAAGAGACAAAACCTTCAAAAAAGAAGATCGTAACGCTTGTCGTAGTTTTCGTCCTTGTGCTTGCGTTGGTTGCGGGCGTCGCGTTCTTCGGCGGCGCAATGTACGCGCAAAGCGGTACGGTCGAATCGGAAATGCCTATGGTGAAAACGGTCATAGATGCGCTCAACAGATACTATATCGACGAGATCGACTGGGAGCAGTTCCAGTTTATCGTCGCTTCCGCGGTCGCAAACAGCATAGACCCCTACACCGGGCTTGTTGCCGCGACTCCTACGGGAATGAAGACTGCAAGCATCGGCGTAACGTTCGGCTGGAACGACTATTGCAATTATTATATAACCGAGATATCGCCCGGATCTCCCGCGGCGAAAGCAAAGAACGTGTTTTCGGACGGGAGCTACGGATCTCAGCAGCTTAAAGTAGGCGATGAGATATATTCGATAAACGGACAGGTCGTTCAGCATCTCAATTCGAGTTCTTTCTCGCAGCTTCTTTCCGTTGCGGGAGACACTCTCGATCTCAGAGTGTTGAGACACGCCGCAGACGGCTCTGTTTCCGCTATGTATCAGTTTAAGATAGACAAGGAGATGTTCCACGCTCCCGTAGCGTATTATCTCGATACCGAAACGACGGGTCTGCCGTCTGACGTAGGATATATCAGGCTGAACGAGTTCGGCGACACAGCGCCCGAAGATTTCTACAACTCTGTTCAGGAATTCCTCGCTGACGAGGATAAGCCCAACAAACTCGTGCTCGATCTGCGCGGCAACGGCGGCGGCGATACGATGATGTGCGGATATATCGCGTCTTTCTTCGTAAAGCAAAACGGTACCTCTGACGGCATACCGATGGCGAAATACGTATACAATTCGGGCGGCGGAGATATGGCTGAGACCTATTTCTATACGCAGACCTCTTACGTCAGCGATCTCGACGGCAAGACTTACGGCTCGGTAAATCTCTACGACGAGGTGGACGACTTCGAGTGCGTGATACTCGTGAACGGCTCTTCCGCTTCTTCTTCTGAACTTCTGACCGCGACTCTTTCTCATTACTGCGGCATAAAGTCGGTAGGAAGCAAGACTTACGGCAAGGGCGTAGCGCAGATCGTTCTGACCTACAATAATCAGAAATACGAAATGTATATCACTAACGGCAAGTATTATATCCCGACCGATAAGAACGGCAATACGGTGTTCGAGACAAATATACACGGCGTCGGACTTACGCCCGATATCGCGGTGGAAGCTTCAGGAATATATTATATGGAGCTCGATCCGTGCCTGACTGCGGCGGCGGAATATTTTACTTCGGCAGACGTTGACGCGGTTGCGTGAAATTCTCATAAAGCCGCGCGGTTTAAGTTGACATCTGTGCGACGGTAATGTAAAATACGATTGACCCGAAAGACGGATTTATCCGTTTCAGGCTCTTAAAAAACTAATATACGTTCCCAATCGAAGACGCGTTCCGAGAGTAAGAGAGTAGGATATAAACGATATTTACGCTCCGTACCCGAATGCTGTTCGGGTACGGTTTTTTATCGGCGACCTGTCGGAAAGGATAGCCTTTGCGACAGAAAAAACGTAAGAGTCTTTAAACGGACTCAATGCATTTCAGGCTGAGAGGCGATATATGTAAATAAAGCCGTCTCCGCTTTGCAAGCTGACAAAACGGGACAAAGTATCGCGGAATCGGGCGTAAAAGTAAAATTTGCTTATATCAAAACCTGCATCGGCGAAAAGCAGATAAGACAATTAATCAAAGCAAA
Organism: Candidatus Ornithoclostridium faecavium; assembly: GCA_018714045.1. Lineage (GTDB taxonomy): Bacteria > Bacillota > Clostridia > Christensenellales > UBA3700 > Ornithoclostridium > Ornithoclostridium faecavium. Next base: position 5,284 of record DVNX01000061.1, on the reverse strand, counting down.
ATACGGTAAAAATTTTTAAAGGTTTAAAATAATAACGTATTAAGTACTGCCGCGCACGTCGCGGAAAAGGAGAATATATGAAGAAAGTAGGAGTTATAGGAATAGTACTCAAAGCGGGAAGAGACAGGGTCGAAAAGGTTCAGAGCCTTCTTTCCGATTACGGCGACATCATCGTCGGAAGAATGGGCGTTCCCGACAAGGCGACGGGAATAAATACGATAAGCCTTATCGTGAACGGAGATACCGAAAAGATATCCGCGCTGTGCGGCAAGCTGGGAAGGATAGAAGACGTCAACGTAAAGTCTGCGGTGATGACTGTCGATACCGACGAAAAATAATACGGCAAAAGCAAATATTAAAGATATTAATTTTAAGGAGAACATATATGAAGAAGTTTTTCAGATTGTCGGCGATCGCGCTCTGCGTAGCGCTCGTCGTATCTGTTGCGGCGATGTTTATCGCTTGTGATGACGAAACAAAAGAAACAACGACCTACACTATGGTCGCGCCCGACGGCGCGCCCGCGCTGGCGGCTGTAAGCCTTATCGACACGGTAGACAAGAACGGTTCTTTCGGCAAGCTCGGTAAGGTGGAGATAGTTCAGTCTTCTGCCATAAGCACAAGCGCCCTTAACGCCGATTTCGCGATAGTGCCCGCTAACCTTGCGGCAAACCTTTACAATAAAGGACAGAAAATCAAGCTCCTTGCTACCGTGACCCAGGGCAACCTGTACGTTCTGGGCGTCAACAGCGAGGTGAAAACCCTCAAAGACCTGGTGGGTAAGAGAGTGTTTTCCATAGGTCAGGGAAGCGTGCCCGACTTTATTTTTCAGACTCTTCTTGCAAACGAGGGCATAGCTTACGAACAGGGCGAAAAGGCGGTCGAAGGTAAGGTCGTGATAACTTACGTCGCGGACGGCAGCGGCGTTATGAGTCAGCTGGTCGCTGCGAAAAAGAGCGGCGAGGAGGCTATCGGAGTCATCGCGGAGCCTGCGGCAAGCAAGGCGTTCGCAAATGCGGGGGCAACTGAACTTTTCGATCTGCAGCAGTTGTGGAAGGATTATACGGGAAGCGAAACTCTCGGCTATCCTCAGGCTGTGCTGATAGCAAAAGCGGACGTGTGCGAAAGCGATCCTGAGTTCGTGGACGCGCTTCTCACCGAAATGGAAAAGAACGGAGATTTTATCGTTGAAAACAGCGAAAGAGTCAGCGAAATACTCGTTAAAGCTTATCCGCAGACCTCTCTCAATACCGCTATGAGCGCGCAAACTCTCAGCCGTTGCAACTGCAATCTCGTCAGGATAAGCGAAGCTAAAGACGATTACGTTGCGATGCTCAACTCGATAATCGCGATAAAGCCTGCGGCTATCGGCGGCAAACTGCCCGACGATGGCTTGTATTATTCCGCAAAATAAGATATCATTACAGTTGATGAAGATAAAGAAACTCACGCAAAACCAAAAGACCGCTGTAACTTCTGCCGTCTATCCGATTTTTTCGCTCGCGCTCATTTTCGCGCTATGGGCGATAACGGCGGCGCAGACGGGAAGCGATCTGCTCATACCTTCGATCGGGAAGACCTTCGAGGGGCTCGGCGCGCTTTTGAGCGACAAAGCCACGTACGTAGATATCGCGGCTACGCTTTTGCGCGCGCTTAGAGGGTTTGTGCTGAGTTTCGCGATCGCTCTCGCGCTTTCCGTCGCCGCGGCGTTTTTAAAGCCGTTTGCGAAGATCCTCGCGCCGATAATCGCCATCATGCGTTCGACGCCGACGATGAGCGTTATTCTGCTTTGCCTTTTATGGACTAATACGCAGATAGCGCCCGTTTTCGTCACCGTGCTTATAATATTTCCGCTGCTTTACACTGCGTTTTATTCGGCGATAACGGGAGTGGACAAAAAACTTACCGATATGGCGAAAGTGTATAAGGTGCCTTTCGCGACCAGGCTTTTCAAGCTGTATATACCGTCCGCTTTGCCAACTGTATTTTCTGCGGTGCGTTCTACCTTATCGCTGACCGTTAAGCTTACGATAGCCGCAGAAGTGCTCGCGCAGACGAAAAACAGCATAGGCGTGGATATGCAGCTTGCCAACCTGTATCTCGAAACGCCGACCCTTATCGCGTGGACTCTTATCGCGATAGTTCTCGGCGCGCTCCTTGAGATAGCCGTTTACGCTCTGGGGCGGCTTTGCATGAGGTGGAAAAATGCTTGAAATCAGAAATCTTTGCGTAAATTACGGCGAAAAGACCGTGTTTAAGGACTTTTCTCTGAGCGTAGGAGACAAAGAGATACTTTGCGTGATGGGTAAATCGGGTTGCGGAAAGACAACGCTTCTCAACGCGATAGCGGGACTGGTGCCGCACAGCGGCGAAATAAGCGGAGCTGACGGGGTTTCCTATATGTTTCAGGAAGACAGGCTGATTCCGTCGCTGACGGCTATGAGCAACGTTACGTTCGCTACAGCGCATCTGTACAAGGACAAAAAAGAAGCTGAAAAAACGGCGATAGAATCGCTTAAGGCGGTCGGACTGGAAGGCTTCGAAAACAGATATCCGCACACGCTCAGCGGCGGACAGGCGGCGAGAGTATCGCTTGCGCGCGCGTTTGCTTACCCGTCGGGGCTGCTCATCACAGACGAGCCGTTCAAAGGTCTCGACATAGCGACGACCGATCTTATGGAAAAATATTTTCTCGAGCTGTTCTCAAACAGTCGCAAATGCGCGGTGATAGTTTCTCACAGCGTGGAAGAAGCGGTAAACTTAGCAGACAGAGTGGTGGTACTGGGCGGCTCTCCGTGCGACGTCGTGTTTGAAACAGCACTGGATATGCCTCGCCCCGAAAGAGAGAAAAATGCGGCTTATACAGCTGAAAAAGCGGCTGAGATAAAAGCCGCTATAATAGCTTCTTGAAATCGGCAAAAAAGTCGGCGCTCCGTTGAGGGGCGCTTTTTTGCCGATTTTCAGAATTACTCTTTATTCTGAGTTTCGTTGAACTTCAAAAGAGCTTCCTTTATCTCGTCGTCGGCGGGAAGCTCGGCTTTCTTGCCTTCTTCGCTTACGGATACTCCGGCAGACGACGTATCCGTAGATTTGAGAAGGAAGGGAAGAAGCGCACTCATGTCTCCGCCGGACGAAAGGGCGGAGATAAGAGAAGTCTTGTCGGGATTGGGGTTTGCGTTTGTCAGAATTTTTAAAATATCTTTATAGTCCATATTCTAAATTATGCCCTGAAAACAAGTTAAATTACCCGTTCACGAAAAAATCCGAAGACGAATATAATGTAAAAAAGAGGTGCGTTATGAAAAAGAATAAGGGCGGTTTTTATTACGGAGAGAATTACGGTAACGGCGGAAGCGACAGCGTGAACAATGCCGACGACAAGATAAAAGAAAAGGTCGGAGAGTACGGCAATATGAGTGCCGACAAGCTGCTCGACGAACTATTTTTAAACGCTGCCGCCGCAAGGCGGAGAGGAGATCTCGACGATAAAAAACTCGATGAATTTTACAACTCGGTAAAGGGTATGCTCACCCCCGAACAGCTCAGAAGACTTGACGTGCTGATGCGCGCTTTAAGAGGGAATAATCAACGTTAAACAATCACGGGCGCGTGAATTTGCAAAATTTTTCGAGTACGTCCAATATCCTCGAAATATGGTATGCGTTGTTGTTGTAATCTATCGACATCCTGACCGTACCTTGCTTTTCAGTGCCTAAAAACCTGTGAGCCAACGGCGCGCAATGCAGACCGTTTCTAACGGCTATTTCGTTGTCGTTCAGAAAGTCCGCGACTTCTGACGAGTCGACGTCTTTCACGTTGAAAGAGATGACTCCCGACAGCGTTTTCGTGTACACTTTTACTTTGTCTATCTTGCTGAGCCCGTAAAGAGCCTGAGACGCAAGGTAGTTTATATGCGAATTGATCTTTTCGAAATTGTCGTAAGTCCATTTTGCCGATGCTCCCAGACCTATTATCCCCGCGGTATTCATCGTTCCGCTTTCGAGACCTTCGGGCGCGTCTTCGGGCTGGATCAGACTGTCGCTGAACGTTCCCGTACCGCCGAAGCGTATGGGGCGTATCCTCATATCTTTTCTGAATACGAGAAAACCCGTGCCCTGACTGCCGTGCAGCCCCTTGTGTCCCGCTGCGGCGAGCATGGATATATTGCAATTTTTAACGTTTATCCTTTTGTGACCGAGAGATTGCGCCGAGTCTACGAGAAACGGCACGTTGAGCGATTTTGCCAGCTCTCCTATGCGCTCTACGTCCGCCGTGGCTCCAGTAACGTTTGAGACGTGATTTACGACGATAAGGCGAGTGTCTTTATCGGTAAGTTTCGCGATATCTTCCGCAGTAACGCATTGCGAAGGGTCTGAAGGAGAAACGTATCTTATCTCGTCGATCACCTTTCTTGAAAGAAGATTGTTAAGCGGGCGGAGCACAGAGTTGTGTTCGAATACTGTCGTAACAACGTTGCCGCCGATATTGTCCGCAAGGAAACCGAAAATCGCGAGATTGAGCGCTTCGGTGCATCCGCTCGTGAATACAAGATGATAGTCGTCGTCCGCGCCGACAAGCGCTTTGAGCGTTGCGCGCGTATCGTTTATCTTTATCGCGCAATCTAAACTGTCGTTGTGACCGCCGCGTCCCGGATTGGCGCTGTCGCCCAGCTGGCAGAACATTGCGTCGAACATGCATTTGGGTTTGAATCTTGAAGTTGCCGCGTTGTCGAGATATATCATTTTTCACCTCACGTTTAGTCGGATATGACAATATATTGTATTAGGAGCGGAGTACATTTTATTACAAAGGAGAAGCTCTATGAACGATATAATAGTCGTCTTCCGCTCCCGCTCTGCAGCTCTTTCGTTCGCTTCCGCGCTCAGATCTCACGGCGTGTCGGGCAGAGTGGTCAACACTCCGCGCGCGCTGTCGGCGAGTTGCGGCCTCAGCGTACGGGTAGGCGGCTTTGCGAAAAGCGTCGCTACGGCGATTTGCCCCCGCGACGCGGCGATATACGAGATCCGTCCCGACGGATACACAAAAATAGGGTGAGGGAAACCTCGCCTTTATTATTTGTGAAAATTTTGCGCTTTTATGCTTTTGTCGTTTATCACGCTTGCATACGGATTCGCTTTATGTTATATTGTCAATGTTGCCACCGGGTAGCAAAAGCGTAACGATACGCGGAATTGCCCGGTATACCAGACCAGAATAATACGAACAAGGTTTAAAGCGGCAAATTTACGTAGCTACTGCGTTAAATGCCTTGATAATATGTTTA
>DVNX01000009.1 GCA_018714045.1 Candidatus Ornithoclostridium faecavium | reverse complement strand
TACAACTGCAATGGTGGAATTGGTCTGACGAAAAAATATTCGCAAATATTGAATTATTGTGTGATGGCGATATAACTAAAATTAAAAATATTAAATAAAATTCGATTTACGTTACTAATGCTCCGCCAAATAAAAATACCGGGAAATATAGCCCGGTATTTTTATTTGCGAAGCGAGGGATAGAAGAACCCAGTCATAAGCGAAGCGTTGACAGGGTGCGGCAATCTGCCGTAGGCAGTTGCTTTCGCGGTTAGCAATAATAAGCAACTTGCGTAATAAGCATCTGAGCGAATATCCCTCCGCCTCCGCCATTAGTGAATAATACGAACTCTGAAAACGGGTTCGTATTATTTTTTGCCGCTGATTTCTTTGGCATCATCGTTGAACGAAATTATAAGATTCAGCCCGAGCAAAGGGCTGACTGGGCAAATTTAAGGACTATACAAGTTATTATTCTTTTATTCTTCAAATGGATCTTTTAACTTCTCATTACGCTGAATTATATTATTTACAAGTCTACTCTTTGAAAATTTTTCATTGATAGTTTACAGCTCACGGCAGATAAAACGGCATAGATGACAATTCCTATCGCAAGAGCCACTGATTTGGCACCAGTATTTTCGGAATTGAGTCCGTTCAGATTTGTAGAATAGAGCGGAGTTACCCAACGCAAAACAATAAAAATGCCGATTACAAAGAATACGGCGATTGCTCCTATTACAAATGGTACTCCGATTTTATCGGGTTTTTTAAAATAACAAGGGAAGAAGATCAAATTAAATATGCCGAGCAAAATCGCCCCGTTACCTACCAAAACAAGATTCGCCGATATCCCTGCTTGATTGACATATTGCTCCGCAGGCAAAACCGCGCCTTTTATTGCGCCGATAATACCGACAAGCAATAAAATGATACATTGTAACCCGAATACCACCAGCATTTTTGCAAAGGGAATATGCTCTTTTTTTACAGGCAATGCGCAGGAAAAAGCAATATCGCCGTTTTCCCTTGTCATCATGCAGCAGAAAAATATCGAAAGGCATGAGAAAAAGAAAATGACTTCATACGGGTAATTCGGCACAAAAACAAGCACGGCAAAAAAGAGAAAGATAAAAGCCGCAGGGTGCATACAAAGAGCAATTTCTTTTTTAATCAGATTCAACATGTTTCTTTTCCTCGTTTTCTTTTTCCAGATGTACGATAATATTGTCGATCGTTGCATCTGTCACGGCTATACTTTCCGATATTTGCATGTCACGGGGCAGCAAACCTTCGTAGCCTTCTTTGACCGCCTTCACGCCGATAGCGTTGACGGCAGATGCGTCGGCAAGAGAAGAAAAATGTGCCAACTTATATTTGCATAGCAATTCTTTCAATGGACACGCCGCAAGAATTTTCCCTTGCATTATATAAACGATATCGTCTGCAATTCGCATCAGGTCGGACGTTATGTGCGTAGAGAAAAGAACCGATACGCCTTCTTCTCGTACAAGTTGTAAAATAATGTCACAAAACTCCTCGCGAGAAAGCGGATCAAGTCCGCTTGTCGGCTCGTCCATGATAAGCAACTTTGCGCCGTGCGAAAGAGCGAGAGCAAGCGCAAACTTTACTTTCATCCCTTCGGAAAGCTCTTTAACTTTTTTACTTTCAATAAGTTCGAATTGCGAAAGGAATTTTTCATATTTACTTTGATTCCAAGTCGGATAAAAAGGCGCGTATGCTTTGCGTATTGCAGCGAGCGTATTCATAGGATAATATCGAAAACCGCCCCCGACATAACCTATCGTCTGTTTAACAACCATTTCCTCTTTAAGAAAATCTTTTCCAAATACAGAGACATTTCCTTCTGCATTGATAAGACGTAAAATACCTTTAATTGTCGTGCTTTTCCCTGCTCCGTTTCTTCCAATAAGTCCGGAAATATGCCCTTGCTTCACGAAAAAACTTACCTTATCCAACGTGAATTCCGGATAGACTTTTGTTAATTCTCTGACTTCAAGCGCGTTCATTTTTTATCTTTATCTCCGTTTTTAACATTGTTAACAGCATCCCACAGCTTTTCCATATAAGAAAACGGCTGCAAGGCGATACCTTGTCCTTTGTCCGCCATTAAAAGTAATGAATCGCCGGTGTTCAGCGAAAACATATCCCGTACCTCTTTAGGAATAACAATCTGTCCTTTGGGACCGATTTTTACCGTAGTCAGAAACTTACCTTCAGGGAAATTCTCCATAATACACTCCTTCAGTATAATTAGTATTACTTTTCTTACTTATTATACAAATAAATAAACGAAATGTCAATAAATAAAACATTTTGAAAGATAAGATTACAAAACACCGGCTGACTTGTTTTAACAAGAATTGCAAAAGTGTTGCACTTAACTTGACAATTCACTTTTCTTTTTTCTTATATGTCATTGCTTTTGCTGTGCTTAACGGGATTGAAAAAACGCAGCTTAGAAAAGCTATTTCATAATATTTTTGCGCAAATTGAAAGCCTTTTTCTTTTAAGCAGTTGACAGAAATCCGAAACGGGATTATAATTAAAATACGAAACGGGATTTTAAATCAAAGGAGAGCATATGCAGGCAAGAGAATTTTTTTACAGACTGGCGGTAGCTATATACAAAATGGACGGTGCATACGACCGTTTTGCAAAGGACGGAAAAGTAAAACCCAATACCATGTGGGTGCTTTACGCGCTTGCGGACGGAAAGACGCATACGCAAAGATCTCTATGCAAAGAGTGGCTGTTTCCTCGTTCTACGCTCAATACGATAATATCTGAATGCAGGCAGGCGGGTTACGTGGAGCTGTTGCAGATAGAAGGGGAGCGCAGAGAACTTGAAATACGGCTTACGGAAAATGGCAAGGCGTTTTCTGAAAAGGTGCTCGCGCCCGTTTACGCGGCTGAAAGCGCGCTATATTCATCCTATTTTGCAGGAAACGGAGAAGAGTTTATAGACGGACTGGAAAAGTTCGGCGACGAAATGGAAAGACAGTATTCAGAAAGAGACGGGAGGCAATAATATGGTCAAACAGACGGCGGGCAGGGACGCGCTCGGAAAATTCGCGCCCGAATTTGCAAAACTCAACGACGACGTATTGTTCGGCGAAGTATGGTCGAGAGAGAAAGAACTTTCTTTAAGAGACAGATCGGTGGTAACGGTTACGGCTCTTGCAGCGCAGGGGCTTACAGACCCTTCTTTTTCCTATCATCTCGAAAGCGCGAAAAAGAACGGCGTTACAAAAAACGAGATAGCCGAGATACTTACTCACGCGGCGTTTTATATCGGTTGGCCGAAGGCGTGGGCGGCGTTCAGAATGGCGAAAGAGGTTTGGAAAGAGGACGACGAAGACGGAAACGACAGCGCGTTTGCCGCGCATAAAAAAGCGTGTCCGTTTGAGATCGGCGCGCCCAACGACGCGTTTAAGCAGTATTTCTCGGGTCGCAGTTTTCTCGCGCCCGTGTCTGTTAAACAAGTTGGTATATACAACGTTACGTTTGAACCGGGTTGCAGAAACAACTGGCATACTCATACCGCGGAAGAAGGCGGCGGGCAGATACTTATATGCGTAGCGGGAGAAGGACTTTATCAGGAATGGGGAAAGCCCGCGGTGCTTATGAAAGAAGGCGATACCGTGAATATCCCCGCGGGTGTAAAGCACTGGCACGGCGCGGTAAAAGACAAATGGTTTTCTCATCTCGCGGTAGAGGTTCCTGGAAAAAATACCGCAAACGTATGGCAAGAAAAGGTGTCTGACGAAGATTATGCGAAAGCGAACGAAAGGAGGGTAAAATGAAAAAAGCATTGGTAGCCTATTTTTCGGCAAGCGGTACGACCGCAAAACTTGCAAAGCGTATTGCTGACGCCGCAAAGGCGGATATGTTCGAGATAAGACCCGCCGTTCCTTACAGCGCTGCGGATCTTGACTGGACAAACCCGAAAAGCCGTTCCAGCGTCGAGATGAAAGACAAGACCTATCGTCCCGCGATAGCGGATAGTTTAGACGCTTCGGACTACGACGTTGTATTCGTCGGTTTTCCTATATGGTGGTACGTTGCGCCTACGATAGTGAATACTTTCCTCGAAAGTATAGATCTGAAAGGCAAAAAGGTAGTGCCGTTCGCGACTTCGGGCGGAAGCGGAATGGGAAACACTTCAAGAGAACTCGCCGTATCGTGCAGCGGCGCAGAGGTCGTAGCGGGAAGAAGATTTTCGACTTCTGTATCTGACGGCGATCTCGAAAAATGGGTGATATCTCAGCTGTAAAAAACTGTTTTCTGTAAAAGGTCAAATGCGGTTGACATAAGAAGTTTATACTGCTATCATTGTCTGCGGTAAAGACTATGAAAGCTCTTGATCTGGGGAATCGCAAAGTATTTTCTACGGTGTTTAAGCTGACCGTGCCTGCGATGATAGCGCAGTTTGTCAGCGTGCTGTATTCTATCGTTGACAGAATGTACGTCGGCAATATCGCCGGGATCGGGGACGTCGCGCTGACGGCTCTGGGCGTATGCGCGCCTGTCGCGACGATTATCTCCTCGTTCGGATCTCTCGTAGGTCTCGGCGGAGCCCCTCTTTTCGCTATGTCGATGGGGGAAGGGGACGAAACGAAGGCTAAACGCATACTTGCCAACGCGCTTGTGATGCTCGTAGTTCTGTCGGTAGTCGTTGCGGCTCTCGTCTTTGCTTTTATGGATCCGCTTCTGACGACTTTCGGCGCAAGCGAAGCGACTTTCGGTTATGCTAAACAGTATCTGTCGGTATATACCGCGGGTACGCTTTTCAGTCTTATATCAGTCGGACTCAATCAATACGTCGTTGCGCAAGGATATTCGGGCATAGGCATGGCGACCACTCTTATCGGCGCGTTTGCCAATATAGCGCTCGACCCGCTGTTTATCTTCGTGTTTAAAATGAACGTTACGGGCGCGGCTCTCGCAACGGTGATATCGCAATTTATGTCCTTTGTTTTCGTCGTGGTATTCCTTCTTTTGAAAGGCACGAAATGCAGGCTTTCTTTCGGCGGTTACGATATCAGGATAATGATGAGGATAATCAGGATGGGCATTTCTCCCTTTCTCATTGTCGCTACGGACAGCATAATAATCATAATAAGCAATATATCTCTTAAAAAATACGGCGGCGTTGAGGCGGACGAATGGATAAGCTCTCTTACCGTCGTTCAGGCGTTTTTATCCGTGATAACCATGCCCATGCTGGGAATAAGTACGGGCAGTCAGCCTGTTATAAGCTTTAATTACGGCGCGAGGAATCTCTCGCTGGTGAGAAAAGGAGAGAAGTGCATACTCGGTATGTGCGTCGCTTTCACTGTTATCATGTTCGCTCTGTCTTTTGTAGTCGCTAAGCCTTTCGTATCGTTGTTTACGGATAATGCGACGGTCGCGGAAAGAAGCGTGTGGGGAATACGCGTATTTATGATAGGGATAATCCCGCTCGCGTTCCAGTATGCGTTCGTCGACGGTCTTACCGCTCTCGGGCAGCCCAAGTTTGCGGTCGCGCTTTCTATGACGCGAAAGCTCGGGTTTTACCTGGGCGCAACGCTTATATTGCCCGCGCTGCTTGACGTCAGATCCGTATTTTACGCTGAGCCGATAGCCGATATCGGCGGCGCTCTATTGTCTACGGTGGTATTTCTGGTTGTATTTCCCAAAATACTCAAAAAGAGAGAACAACTTGCCGTTTCCGAAGAGGAAAACGGTGAGACAAAATAATTGTCAGGCGGATTTTTAAGCGTTCAGAAAAATTCATAAATATACGTATTGAATAAAATTAATACTGTACTACACGGTATTGAAAAAGCTTTTCCGCGGTGATATAATATATCTATCAAAAGGCGCGAATGCGCAAAGCGGTGGAGTGTGCAGTATTGGTGGATAGTTCTGTTAGTCCTCGTCGCCTGTGCGGCGGAGGGGTTTGCGGTATATGCGTTCAGGTTTAAAAGTACCCTGAGCCTTATTCTCGTCATAGTTATCGCCGCTTTCGTCATGGGATATAAAACTTACGAATTCGCGGGATACAGGATAAACGGCATAGCCGAATATCCGATCGAATTTTCGCATATCAGCTATTTTATTTTCGGCACGGTCGCCATTCTCGGGCTGAGGAGACTTTACGGTTTAGCTGGGTATTGCGCCACATTGACGGGCTTTGGCAATATAATCGCGTTGTGCGTGTCCGTGGAATCCATGATAGAAGGCTTCAGAAGCGTAGGGTATTTCGCATTGTCGGTAGTTCTTCACAATCTGATGTTTTTCGGCGGTCTGCTCCTCCTGTGCGATACTGTGAAGTTCAGGATGAAAGATATCTGGACAGTATTCGTCGCCGTTGCGGCGATATGCGGTTTCGCTCAGCTCGTAAACGCAGGACTGGTATACGGAGATATCGATTACAAAGACAGCCTTATCATATTGAAGATAATGGACGGAAGAATTCTCGAATACGTGATATCTGCCGATAAGCTCACAGTCGCGGCAAAGGTAGTCGGCACCGTATGTATCCTTCTCGCGGTATGCGGTACGATAGTGCTTTACTTTTGGGGAAACAACAGGATTTACAATAAAAGAGAAGAGGCTGCACTCGGACGCGGGTATGATATAGCTTGCGCAAAGATAGGCATAGTTCCTCTCACGTTATACGCGATAAATAAGGTAAAAAACAAAGATAACAAACACGGATAAGGAAATTTGTCTGATAAAAGCGGAGGAGACGGCTACGCCGCTGTTTAAAGGATGCTCGCATTCGGAGACGAAACGCAATATCGATAAAAAATAAAACGGGGCGGACTTTTCACTCCGCCCCGTTTATCTTATAAGATTAACGCGTTTTTTTCAGGGCAACATATTTCCCGCCGACTTATATATCCCGTACCATTCTTCACGGGACAAAGTGACGTCCAGTCCATGCTTCAGGTCGATAAGTCTTTCTTTGTTGGTCGTGCCCGTAACGGTCTGTATGCCGGCAGGGTGGCGCGATACCCATGCGACTACCGCGGCGGAAGCGCTTATGCCGTATCTTTCCCCTACTTTTTTCAGCTCTTCGTTGAGCTTTGAAAATTTTCTGTTACCGATATAGGTGCCTTCGATAAAGCCGTACTGGAACGGCGACCACGCTTGCGGCGTGATACCTTTCAGACGGCAGTATTCGAGGACGGATCCGTCTCTGTCGGCTGCTCCGTCTGTCAGCATATTGAATTCGAAGCCGCCGCGTATCGCGCCCGCATGGGCGGGAGAGAACTGGATCTGATTTACGACTATCATCTGTTTGAGACCGCTTTGAAGAAGTTCAATCTGCATGGGTTTCATATTCGATACGCCGAAGTCCTTTGCCTTGCCGCTTTTTTTAAGTATATCGAACGCTTCGCCGACTTCCTGCGGCTCCATCAGCGCGTCGGGGCGGTGCAGAAGAAGTATGTCGATATAGTCCGTGTCAAGGCGGGAGAGTATACCGTCAACGCTTTTTAAAATATGTTCTTTCGAAAAGTCGTACATTGAGCCTGGTACGATGCCGCATTTGGATTGCAGGACGATATCCTCGCGTTTTATGCCCGCGTCTTTACACGCTTTTGAAAATACGGTTTCGCTTTTCCCCCTGCCGTATATGTCTGCATGGTCGAAGAAATTCAGGCCGTTTTCTACTGCCGCGCTTACGAATTCCGCAGCCTGTTTTTCTTCAAGAGAATGTATCCTCATACATCCGACCGCTATTGCGGGCAAGTCGTTAAGATTTCCTATATTTACGGTTTTCATAAATACCTCCTTATTTATTAAAGCATATCATATCACGCGTTGTTTGCCAACGGTGAAAGAAACATAATTAATGCAGCATTGCTAAAAGTTTTGACATTAAGATATGTGCGCGTTAGAAAATATGGCGAAGGACGTCGTTTACGTGAGATTAAATATTTCTTGCACGCACTTTGCATTAAAGATATAATATTAAAAAAGGAGACGCGTTATGATAGAAGTTGTTGCGGCATTGATAGTTAAAGACGGAAGATTCATGATATGTCAGAGACCTGCGAATAAAAAGCGGGCGTTTTTGTGGGAGTTCGTGGGAGGCAAGGTCGAAAAAGGAGAGAGCAAAGAGCAGGCTCTTGTCCGTGAGTGCAGGGAAGAACTGGGCGTGACCGTCCGTCCCGACGCGCTGTTTTGCGACGTTGAATACGAATATCCGGACACGACGGTTCATCTTTACGTTTTCCGTGCGCAGATCACGGGCGGCGTGCCGCAAAAACTCGAACATAACGATATAAAATGGATAATGCCGAGCGAAATTTCTCTTTACGAGTTTTGTCCGGCAGATAAAGATATTTTGGCAAAAATCGTAAATGAGCTCTGAAGACTTACGATAGACACGATTAACGCCTCTTAACATTTCTGAATATTTGCATGCAGACGTGATCCCTGATAAACCACTGCGCCTTTCGCACCGCGCCCTAAGGCGTACGGCAATGCTTGCATACGCGCAATTTTCCGCTATTAAAAAGATTAGAATAAAAGAATGTTAAAGCTCTTCGGTACGAATAGTGAAGCGACAGAATAGCGAGGAGCCCGCCCGCGAAAGCCCTGCTGTACGACGAGCGTCACACGGACGAAATCGCCGTGAACGGCATAAAAATGGCACTATGTGAATAACATAGAGCCTGTAAAATGGCGAACGGCAATGGTCACATACACGAGCCTTGCGCCTACTTAAAAAGCTCCGTATACGCGGAGCTTTTTGGCGTTCCCGGCGGGCGCGACGCGTTAAGAAAACATGCCGGTGGCATGTTTTTAGCCAAAGCGGGGAGCAATCTGAGATTGCGACCTGGAGGGGTGAGCGGAGCGAACCGTGAACCCACGGTCTTTCGCTTAGGAGACGTGCAAACTTATCAAAAAACAGCAGAAAATACGCAAAAAGCGCAGATGTGTTACCTAAATGCAAAATTTTGTAATACATTTTGACAAGTTTTGTCCATTATTTTTTGCGTTTTTCAAAATTTATACCGGATTTTATACCAATTTTATACCAGTTTTATACCAACTTTTTATCCCGATTTTCTCAATGCTGATGCGGGTTTTCGAGGAATTTGAAATTGAGAAAAATCGCAATTTTTTCGGAAAAAATAGAAAATATGCATTACTAAACATTATATTTATAGCTAAAAAGCATAAAATTCGCCCTTTTACTATTGACTTTTCCCTTAAAATAGGTTAGAATTTAAGGGCAAAGTTAACGATAAGGTGGCTGAAATGAGAGATTTTAATTACTCAAAGTTAAAAAGTAAGACTTGGGACGGTGAAGTTTTGAGTCTGGTTGCCGCGATTTATAAGCAAGCAGGCAAGCAGGAACTTTATCTTAAACAAAGACCGAGTCAGCTTGAAAAACTTGTAGAGATAGCAAAAATCCAGAGTACGGAAGCTTCCAATGCGATCGAGGGCATCGTTACGACATCTGCCCGTATCAGACAGCTGGTAGCTGAGAAAACTGCGCCCAGAAACCGCAATGAGCAGGAAATAGCAGGCTACCGCGACGTATTGAATATTATCCACGAAAATTTTGACGTTATCCCTGTGTCGCAAAACTATATTTTGCAGATGCACAAGATCATGTACAGCCATATGAATAATCCGCTGGCAGGGAAGACTAAAAACGTGCAGAACTATATCAGCGCAAATTACCCCGACGGAAGGACAGAGATTTTGTTTACTCCGCTTGCTCCTTACGAAACTCCCGATGCGCTCGATGCGATATGCAACGAATACAACAGAGTAATAGGAAATATGGAAGTCGAACCGCTGATTGCAATCCCCGTTTTCATACACGACTTTTTGTGCATACATCCGTTTAACGACGGCAACGGCAGAATAAGCAGATTGCTTACGACGTTACTTCTTTACCGCAGCGGATTTTATATCGGCAAATACATTTCGCTCGAAGCGAAGATAGCGGCAAATAAGGACTTGTATTATTCGGCTCTGCGCGCATCTCAGGACGGTTGGCACGAGGGCAAAGAAAACCCGGTCCCGTTTATAAAATATATTCTGAGTACCGTTCTGGCGGCATATAAGGACTTTGAGGACAGATTTTCTATCGTCGAAGAAAAGACGTCTGCGGTCGCAATGGTACGCAAAGCAACGCTGAATATCATCGGCAAATTTACAAAGCAGGACATAAGACAGCAGTGTCCGTCTTTAAGCCTAAGCTCCGTCGAAGGCTCTCTCCGTAAACTTGTTGCTCTCGGTGAACTCAAAAGAGAGGGTGTGGGCAAAGCGAGTTATTATTACAGAATAAAATAGAAAAGTTTACAATATTATTTATTTATCATAATCGTCGGCAGTTACGGCGGTTATGATTTTTTAATTTAGTAAAGCAGCATATAATCGTATTGCTATATATCTTTACTTTTATATTTTTGCTATTGCAAAATCTTTACTTTTAGGATATAATCATATCATAGCAAGTAAAGATTTGTTTTCAGGGTGAAATATGATTATCGATCAGGCTAAATTAAAAGATCTGCTGAAAAAGAAAGGATTGACGAAGTCTGCGCTTTGTGCGGAAATAGGCATTTCGTCCAGAACTATTGCAAAAATCGGCAAAGGCGAAGACATCAACGATAAGGTCGTGAAGAGAATTGCAGAGTATCTGAGCGCGGATTGCAGCGAGATCACTAAATCCAATGAAATACTCGATACGCTGCGTAAGGAAATGCGCTTGAAACTGAGCGGCGGACTTTATCACGAAACGCAGATCAAGCTGACCTATAATTCCAACCATATCGAGGGCAGTAAACTTACAGAAGAACAAACCCGTTACATTTTTGAAACCAAAACGATCGGAGTATTGCCGTCCGACGTGCAGATCGACGATATCATTGAAACCAACAATCATTTCAGATGTATCGACTATGTCATCGAGCACGCGACTGAAGATATGTCTGAAGACTTTATTTTGACATTGCAACGGCTCTTAAAAGAAGGTACGGAGCACGCAAAAATATACGGCTCAGGAAAATACAAGACCTTGCCCAACACCGTAGGAGGAATCGAAACGTCAAAGCCGACCGAAGTTGCCAAAGAGATGAAAGACCTGATCACATGGTATAATTCGCTTAAAAAAGTTACTTTTGAAGATATAGTCGAATTTCACTACCGCTTTGAAACAATTCACCCGTTCCAGGACGGCAACGGCAGAATAGGCCGCCTCATTGCCTTCAAGCAATGCCTCGAGCAAAACCTGATCCCGTTTTACATCGACGACGCCAACAAGTGGCTTTATTACCGCGGACTTCGTGAATGGAATAACGACAAAAACTACCTCATCGAAACCTGCCGCTTCGGTCAGGATCAATATAAATCGTTGCTGAAATATTTTGGTGTAACTTGTTAGGTTTTAATAAACATTTGATTAAAATGAGAAGTAAGTAAATTTACGATTTAAGACAAAAAGCATAAATACTTAATTACAATAGGAGGGGGAGATCTGTGGAAAACAAGATAAGTAAGAAAAAATTAAACGATTTATATTCAAAAATTTACGGATATAACTATAATCTCATGCATGAGTCAGAAAATTTAGAACGTGAAAAAGAATATGGATTTGACGAAGTGTACGATTTTTATTTGACGTCACACATCTTGAGTTATATAAAATCACTTTTCAAAAATCAGACAAGAAGTTTGGGATTATATTTTAATGTCAGGTGTATTATTGAAGGACTTGCATTAAAAGTGATGTACTTAAATAAGGGAATAAATGAAAAAAATATTGATTTGTTGCGTCAACAATTTTTTTTAATTGAATACAGGTATTATTCTCGCTTTAATGATATAGCTGACAAAATTTTGCTTCCTGAAAAATTGGAGATTGACTATCAAAATGCGGTAAATTATTTTAACAACAAGCTATCTGACGAATTTACAGAAAGTCAGATAAAGGAAATAATAAGATCGAAAATTCCTTTTATATGTAAGCCATATTTAAGCTTTAGAAAGATTATAGAGAATAATTTAGGCAAAGAAATTGCTGAAATATATGGTTTTTTTAGTTCAATAATTCACCCTTCTTTAAATACCGATTATAAATTAGAAGATGAAAATCGGCTATATTCTTTGTTTCCTTTAATTGAAAAACTTTACGGGAATTTGCCGCAAACAGAAATGACTGTTACAAAGAATCTTTCTATTGCGATAAATAACACAAGTAAATTATTGTTAGAATTTACAAATAAG
>DVNX01000060.1 GCA_018714045.1 Candidatus Ornithoclostridium faecavium | reverse complement strand
ATATATTCTTTCGTACGTGCCCGCATTGCGCGCACGGATAAATTTGATATTTTCCGTACGCGCCCGTATATCCGATATATTCTTTCGTACGTGCCCGCATTGCGCGCACGGATAAATTTGATATTTTCCGTACGCGCCCGCATATCCGATATATTCTTTCGTACGTGCCCGCATTGCGCGCGCGGATAAAAAAGAGAAAAGGCAATTATATCAATTGTCTTTCCTGCAAAGAAAACGCACCGCATACGGCAGCAGCTGGTGTTCTGTTTCGAGGACGCGCGCCTGAAGCGTTTCGGGGGTATCCCCTTCCTCTACTTTGACTCTCTGCTGAACGATTATATCGCCCGTGTCGGTGCCCTCGTCGACGTAGTGAACGGTCGCGCCGCTTACCTTGTCCCCGCTCGCAAGTACGGAAGCGTGTACTTTGAGACCGTACATTCCCTTGCCGCAATGCGCGGGTATCAGAGACGGATGAATGTTGATCATCCGTCCTCTGTACGCCGAAACGAGTTTTTCGCTGACTATGCCCAGGTAACCTGCGAGAACGACGAGATCGACGTCGTGCGCCGCGATATAGTTTATTATCGCCTCGTCTCTCTTCACGCAGTCTCTGTCATAGTCTTTAAGCGCGAAAACCGCGCTGTCTATGCCGTGTTTTTCAGCTCTTTCCAGCCCGTATATGCCCTCTTTCGACGCGACTACGCAGACGACTTTGCCGCCTATATAACCGCTTTCGCAACCGTCGATAACGCTCTGCATATCGCTGCCCGAGCCTGAAATGAATACGGCTATCTTTTTCATAACTCAACGCCCTCTTTGTCGGTGACTTCGCCGATGACGTACGCCTTTTCTCCGAGGTTTTCAAGCTCCTTGACGACGTCGGAAGCGATGGAAGGATCGACCGCCATAACGAGACCTATGCCCATATTGAATGTGTTGCACATCTTGCGGTCGTCGATGCCCGCTATTTCCTGAAGCGCCTTGAATATGCGCGGCAGCGGATAAGAGGATCTGTCGATGGAAATGCCAAGACCCTTGGGGATGATTCTGGGGATATTCTCGATAAAGCCGCCGCCCGTGATATGAGCGATACCCTTTATCTCGAATTTCTCGATTATCGAAAGCACGGTCTTGACGTATATCCTGGTCGGGGTAAGAACGAGTTCCGCGGGAGTGCAGCCCAGCGTTTCGTTATACTTGCTGAGGCTTTCCTTATCCTCGCCGAACAGCTTTCTTACGAGAGAATAGCCGTTGCTGTGTACGCCGCTCGACGCAAGACCTATGAGCTTGTCGCCCGCCTTTATGCTCTTGCCGTTGATGATCTTATTCTTCTTGACGATACCGACCGCGAATCCCGCGATATCGTATTCGTCTTTAGCGTAAAAGCCGGGCATTTCCGCGGTCTCGCCGCCGATAAGCGCGCAGCCAGACTGACGGCAGCCTTCGCATACGCCCTTGACTATGTTAGCGACCTTTACGGGTTCGAGCTTTGAAAGCGCGATATAGTCCAGGAAGAAAAGCGGCTTAGCGCCCTGGCATACGATATCGTTGACGCACATAGCGACCGCGTCGATGCCGACCGTGTCGTGTTTATCGAGAACGAACGCATACTTGAGTTTCGTGCCTACGCCGTCGGTGCCCGCGACGAGGCAATCGCCGTCCTCTTTGTCGTCCAGCGCGTAAAAACCTCCGAAAGAACCGAGATCGCCCAAAACGCTGTCGTTGTACGTCGTCTTGACGTATTCCTTCATAAGTTTGACGGCTTCGTAACCTGCTTCTACGTCTACGCCTGCGGATTTGTAATCAATAGCCATAAATACTCCTTTCAGCTTTGGTTTGTTTCGGTTTATTCGAGACCCATTCTCTTCTTTATCTCTCTGTAACCCTTGTCTACGTCGTCCATGTCGCGGCGGAAACGGTCCTTGTCCAGCTTCTCGCCCGTCTTGGTATCCCAGAAACGGCAGGTATCGGGAGAAATTTCGTCAGCGAGGATGATGTCGCCCTTGTATCTGCCGAATTCCAGCTTGAAGTCGATGAGTTCGATACCGATCTCCTTGAAATACTCGCTGAGTATGTCGTTTACTTTAAGCGCCATAGCCTTGATCTTGTCGACTTCCTCTTTGGTAGCGAGGTTCATCGCGTAAACGTGATAGTCGTTGATCATCGGGTCGCCGAGATCGTCGTTCTTATAGCTGAATTCGAGAACGGTCGTAGCAAGCTTGGTGCCCTCGGGTATGCCAAGTCTCTTGGACAGCGAACCTGCAGCGATATTGCGGACGATGACTTCGAGCGGAACTATCTGAACTTTCTTTACGTAAGTCTCTCTTTCGTTGATCTGCTCAACGTAGTGAGTGGGGACGCCCTTTTCTTCGAGCAACCTGAACAGGTGATTGCTGCATACGTTGTTAACTACGCCCTTGCCTTTTATCGTGCCCTTCTTGATACCGTTGAAAGCGGTAGCGTCGTCCTTATAAGAAACGAGAACCACGTCGGGATCGGTCGTGAGATACACTTTTTTTGCTTTACCTTCATAGAGTTGGGTTGTCCTTTCCATCACTTTAACTCCTTTTGCAACTTTGCGTCGTCTTGTTGTATTTTCTGAGCAAGGTTACTCTTGTAATCCTGCAATTTTTTCATAAGAACGGGATATTTGACCGCAAGTATCTGAACTGCGAGAAGTCCCGCGTTGAGGCCGCCGTTTATCGCAACGCAAGCTACGGGGATACCGCCCGGCATCTGAACCATGGAAAGAAGGCTGTCGAGGCCGTCCATAGTCGAGCTCTTCACCGGAAGACCGATGACAGGCAACGGAGTGAAACTTGCGATAACGCCGCCGAGGTGCGCCGCCTTGCCTGCCGCGCAGATGATGACCTCGATATTATTGTCAGCCGCAGAAACTGCGAACTCGTGCGCGAGCTCAGGCGTACGGTGAGCAGAGATGACTCTCGCCTCGACTTCGACGTCAAAGCTTTTCAGAACGTCGATCGCCGGTTTTACGACGTCGAGATCGCTGATGCTTCCCATGATAACAGCAACTTTTGCCATAAAAATCTCCTTGACATACGCGGCAGGAAAACGCAACGCGCGCACCGCGATAAATTTAATATTTAAATTCTACCATAAAAGAAATTTTTTCACAACAGAAAAGCGCTCAAAAATAAACTAAATTCCGTCAAATTTTGCCAAAGAATACCACTCGGAAAAAGCAAAAAAAGTATTTTTCAGTAACGCTTTTTCAAGCTCTTCATTTTTCGCGAAAATCACGACCGTTATTGAATTTAAGGCAGTTATCCACAGGGTTTTCCACATTTTGAACGAGTTATCCACATAAAAATCCGATTATTCATAAAATCTTTTGATTTTCCGCGACGGGAAAAAAGCGTTAAAACGCACACTAAGCGCAGAAAAACGCGACTTCTGTTTTACGTCGAAACTCTGCTTTTATTCAAAGGCTGAATTTTATGCAAAACCGAGTACTCTTTTTTACCTGAAATTACATCTGAATATTGATTGTCAGCATTATTGAATTATAATTTTAAGATATAAAATGAGTACTGTATTTTACTGCATTTTCATCAAAATTACTATACGTAAAATAAGCGTTATCCGTTGTCGCGACAGTCTTGCGGACATCTGTGCTTATTATTTCCGTACGCTTCCCTCATGTGCAACGGTCAAACGCCTGATAGATCGCGCTTGTTTCCTCGTTTTGTTTTTATCATACAACTGCGTTGACTGAAACACGGAGCAAGAAAACTTAAAAAAATCCGCCTTCCGTGCGTCGGAAAGCGGATACGGTATCGATTTTATTAAAAACTCAGCAGACGCCCTGAACCATCATAGCGTTGACTACTTTCTCGAAGCCTGCGATATTCGCGCCCGCGATATAGTTGCCGTTCATGCCGTATCTTGCCGCAGCGTCCTTGATATTGTGGAAGATATTGATCATGATATGCTTGAGCTTCTCGTCTACTTCCTGGAAAGACCAGAACGTTCTCATGCTGGACTGAGCCATTTCGAGAGCGGAACAAGCTACGCCGCCTGCGTTTGCCGCCTTAGCAGGAGCAAACAGCACGCCTTTGCTCTGGAAATACTCTGCCGCTTCGATCGTACAAGGCATATTCGCGCCTTCGCCGACCGCCTTTACGCCGTTCTTGACAAGGGTCTTTGCCGCTTCGAGGTCGAGTTCGTTCTGCGTAGCGCAAGGAAGCGCGATATCCGCGGGAACGGTCCAGATGCCTCTGCAACCCTCAACGTAGGTAGCGGACGGATGATACTTGACGTATTCGCTTATCCTGCCGCGGTTTCTCTCCTTGATGAGTTTGATAGTATCGAGAACGATGCCGTTTTCGTCGTAGATATAGCCGTTCGAATCGCTCATCGCGAGAACCTTGCCTCCCAGCTGATTTACCTTCTCGTGAGCGTAGATTGCTACGTTACCGCTACCGCTTATGACGACTCTCTTGTTGTTGAAATCGAGGTTCTGCTCTTTGAGCATTTCCTCCATAAGGTAAATGAGACCGTAACCCGTAGCTTCGGTTCTGACCAGAGAACCGCCGTAAGTCAGACCTCTGCCGGTAAGAACGCCGACGTGCTCGTTGACCAGTTTCTTGTAGTAACCGAACATATAACCGATCTCTCTGCCGCCTACGCCGATATCTCCGGCGGGAACGTCGGTATCTGCGCCGATATGACGGTAAAGCTCGCTCATAAACGACTGGCAGAATCTCATTATTTCCATATCGCTCTTGCCCTTGGGATCGAAATCGCTGCCACCCTTACCGCCGCCGATGGGAAGGCTGGTAAGAGAGTTTTTGAAGATCTGCTCGAAGCCGAGGAATTTAACTATCGAAAGGTTGACGGAAGGATGGAATCTCAGACCGCCCTTGTAAGGACCGATAGCGCTGTTGAACTGAACTCTGTAACCTTTGTTCACATGGATCTTGCCTTTGTCGTCAGCCCAGGGAACGCGGAACATTATCACTCTTTCCGGCTCAACAAGCAATTCGAGAAGACCTTTTTCTTCGTATTCGGGATGCTTATCGAAAACAACGGACAGAGAATTGAGTATTTCGGTTGCCGCCTGGTGGAACTCCTTTTCGCCCGGATTGCGTGCGATAAGGTCGTTCAACACTCTTTGTACGTAAGCGTTCATTTTGTTCACCTCATGTATATAAATAAATTTAT
>DVNX01000059.1 GCA_018714045.1 Candidatus Ornithoclostridium faecavium | reverse complement strand
ACGTGCTCCGCAAAGCGGGCTGGGATACCCACGGCCTTCCCGTCGAACTCGAGGTCGAAAAGTCGCTCAATATGGACGGCAAACAGGATATCGAGAAATACGGCATAGAACCCTTTATCCAGAAATGCAAGGAAAGCGTATGGAAATACAAGGGCGAGTGGGAGAGAATGTCAGAGCGCGTCGGCTACTGGGTGGATATGGAGCATCCTTATATCACTTACGAGGACAACTATATAGAATCCGAATGGTGGGCGCTCAAGAAGATAGCCGAAGCAGGTCTACTTTACAAGGGACACAAGATCGTTCCTTACTGCCCCCGTTGCGGTACGGCGCTTTCTTCTCACGAAGTCGCTCAGGGTTATAAGACAGTAAAGGAAAAGTCTATATTCGTTAAGTTCAAGATAAAGAATTCCGAAGGATATTTCCTCGCGTGGACGACGACCCCCTGGACGCTCCCGTCCAACGTCGCTCTGTGTATGAACCCCGTTGAGGACTACGTTAAGATCAAGGCTGAAGACGGCGAGATATACGTTCTCGCGGCGGCTCTCGCTCCTTCGCTTTTCGAAAACTACGTGATTCTCGAAACGAAGAAGGGCAAGGACTACGAGAGAGAGGAGTATATACCGCTTTTCGATTTCTACAACGGAAACAAAAAGGCGTTTTACGTTACCTGCGACAACTACGTAACGCTGACCGACGGCAGCGGCGTCGTTCATATCGCGCCCGCGTTCGGCGAAGACGACGCTAACGTAGGAAGAAATTACGACTTGCCTTTCGTCCAGATGGTCGACGACAGAGGTAAGTTCACGGCGGAAACGGGCGACCTTCAGGGCATATTCGTAAAAGACGGCGACAAGCTCGTCATAGAAAAGCTCAAGGAAAAAGGTCTGCTTTTCAAAGAACTCATGTTCGAGCACAGCTATCCGTTCTGCTGGCGTTGCGACACTCCGCTTCTTTATTATGCGAGAAGCAGCTGGTTCATCAAGATGACAGAGGTCAGAGACAGACTGCTCAAAAACAACGCTACCGTCAACTGGATGCCGCCCACTATCGGCACCGGCCGTATGGGCAACTTCCTCGAAAACGTTATCGACTGGGGTATTTCACGCGAAAGATACTGGGGCACTCCGCTCCCGATATGGATATGCGAAGACTGCGGCGAAATGCATGTGGTCGGCAGCAAAGCCGAGCTCAAAGAGCTGGCGGGCATAGAAGGGGATATCGAACTGCATAAACCCTACCTCGACCCGATAACCTTCAAATGCCCCAAATGCGGCGGCAAGATGAAGCGTACCCCCGAAGTCATGGACTGCTGGTACGACAGCGGAAGCATGCCGTTCGCGCAGTGGCACTATCCGTTCGAGAACAAGGAGATTTTCGATGAGCAGTTCCCCGCGGACTTTATTTCGGAAGCGGTCGACCAGACAAGAGGCTGGTTCTATACGCTGCTCGCGGTCTCTACGCTTATTTTCGACCGCGCTCCGTTCAAGAACTGCATTGTCCTCGGTCACGTCAACGACAAGAACGGTATCAAGATGTCCAAACATAAGGGCAACGTAGTCGATCCGTGGAGCGTGCTGGACAAGCAGGGCGCAGACGCGGTAAGATGGTATTTCTATTCTTCGTCTGCTCCGTGGCTCCCGTCGCGTTTCAGCGCGGAAAACGTTTCCGAAGCGCAGCGCAAGTTCATGGGCACGCTGTGGAATACGTACTCCTTCTTTGTGCTGTATGCGGAGATAGACAAGTACGACCCGCGTAAGTACGATCTTAAGAAATGCAAACTGTCGCAGATAGACAGATGGGCGCTGTCCAATCTCAACACGCTTATCGCTACCGTCGACGAAAACCTCGACAAATACAAGATCACAGAATCCGCGAGAGCGATAGAGGAGTTTACCGACAACCTGTCCAACTGGTACGTCAGAAGAAGCCGCGAACGCTTCTGGGGCAGCGAAATGACCGACGATAAGGCGGCGGCTTATACGACCCTTTATCATATCCTCGTCACGATGAGCAAGCTTCTCGCGCCCTTCGTTCCGTTCATGAGCGAGTGTATTTATCAGAACTTAGTGCGCACCTTCTATAACGACGCGCCCGAAAGCGTTCATCTGTGTCAGTTCCCCGTTGCGGACGAAAGCGCGGAGGACAAGGCGCTCGAAAGCGATATGGACGTCGTTCTGCACGCGGTCGCGCTGGGCAGAGCTTGCCGCAATAAGGTCAATATAAAGAACAGACAGCCGCTTTCCAGACTGTACGTCATAACGGATAAGGAGCTCAGCGACAAATCCGTTGTCGCATATATCGCGGACGAAATAAACGTCAAAGAGGTTTCGCTCGAAAAGGACAGCTCTAAGTTCATCACCTACGAACTCAAGCCGCAGCTCAAGACTCTGGGACCCAAGTACGGAAAGCATCTTAACGCTATAAGAAATTACCTCGCTAACTGCGAAAACGCAGTCGAGATCGTCGACCGCGTAAAAGCGGGCAAGATATATTCCTTCGAAGCCGACGGCACGACGATAGAGCTTGCAGAAGAAGATCTTCTCATCAACCCCGTAAACAAGAGCGGTTACAGCGTAGAGAGCGAAAACGGCATGACCGTTGTCATCGATACGACTCTTACCCCCGCGCTTATCGACGAGGGTATCGCGAGAGAGCTTGTCTCCAAGCTTCAGACGATGAGAAAGGAAGCGGGCTTCGAAGTCGTAGACCATATCGAGGTGGGTTATAAGGCTGACGGCGACAGCGCGAGAGTGCTCAAAAACGATATGAGCATAAGAAGCGACGTTCTTTGCGACAAGATGGTCGCCGAGCTTTTCGAAGGCTATACCAAAGAGTGGGATATCAACGGCGAGAAAGTCACCCTCGTCGTCAAGAAGGCTTAACGTGATACGCGTAGCTGAAGGCTGGAAGGATTACGGGATAATCGCGACGGGCGACGGCATGAAGCTGGAACGCTGGGGAAAGCTGGTGCTTCTGCGCCCCGATCCCCAGGTCATCTGGCACGAAAGTTTCAAACTTTCAGCCTACAAAGGCATAAACGCCGTCTATAAACGTTCATCGAGCGGCGGCGGAAGCTGGCAGTACAAAGGCAACGTGCCCGAAAATTTCACGATAGGCAGAAACGGACTTAAATTTTCGCTCAAGCTTATGGGCTTCAAGCATACCGGTCTTTTCCCCGAACAGGCGGTCAACTGGGATATGATGCAAAAGCTCATCGAGGGCGAAAAGCGCGAAATAAAGGTTCTCAATCTGTTTGCTTACACGGGCGGCGCGACGGTCGCCTGCGCTAAAGCGGGCGCTTTCGTGACCCACGTGGACGCGGCAAAAGCCATGGTGGACAGGGCAAAGGAAAACGCTAAACTCTCTGAGATCCCGGGAGACAGGATACGTTATATCGTAGACGACTGCATGAAATTCGTCGCGCGCGAACAGCGCCGCGGCAATACCTACGACGCGATAATAATGGATCCGCCGTCTTACGGCAGGGGAGTCAACGGCGAGGTGTGGAAGCTTGAAGACAACCTTTTCGACTTCGTCAAGGAATGCGTTAAACTGCTGTCCGACAAGCCTCTTTTCGTGCTTATCAATTCGTATACCACGGGTCTGCAACCTACGGTTACCGAAAACATACTCAAGCTGTGCCTGAAAGACAAAGGCGGCGCGTTCGAGTCGTACGAACTCGGACTCCCGACCGACGAAAATATAATTTTACCCTGCGGATGCAGCGGACTTTGGAGGATAAAATGACCGATTTCGGATATAAGGATCTGAATGTGGTTTACGAGGATAATCAGATAATCGTCGTTATCAAACCGCAGAACGTGCCTTCTCAGGCTGACGCTTCAGGCGATCCCGATATGCTTTCAGTCGTAAAAGAATATATAAAGAACAAATATAATAAGCCCGGCAACGTATACGTCGGTCTCGTTCACAGGCTGGACAGACCCACGGGCGGGCTTATGGTGTTCGCGCGTACGTCAAAGTCTGCCGAAAGACTTTGCGAGGCTATCAAAAACGGCGATTTCGAGAAGAAATACCTCTGCGTTACCTGCGGCATTCCCAAGCAACCCGTAGGGCATCTTACGCATTATCTGAAAAAGAACGAAAAAACTAATACCGTCGAAATAGTCCCGATGATGACCGAAGGCGCTAAGAAGGCGGAACTGGAATTCCACGTGCTTGCGGAAAAGAACGGCTTCGCGCTCGTAAAAGTAGAGCTCATCACGGGCAGATCTCACCAGATACGCGCGCAGATGTCTTTCAGCGGAACTCCGCTTTTTGCCGACGCGAAATACGGCGCGGATAAGCGCACTTTGAAACATAATCTCGCGCTGTGGTCGTCCGTTCTGCGTTTCACGCATCCTACGACTGGAGAGAGGCTTGCGTATATCTCTTATCCGCCTGAAGATATTTCTCCGTGGAAGGCGTTCGAACTGGGCAGATTCCTTAACTTCGCCGCAGTCACCGATCCTTACGGCAATATGAAGAATTACATAGATTTCGCTAAAACCGAAGATAAGTGATCCTTCTGTCGGAGAAAGCGGCTCGAACAGTGTTTTGAGCGTAAAATTTGAATTGATACTGCGTTAAATCCCCGCGATAATACCGCAAGAGTATTACCGCGGGGATTTTCCTTGTCTGAATACTAATTTTTCAGCTCAAAACCGCTACGCTGACTTTTCTCGCCGCTTTCTTCGACAAATAAAGAGAGTGTAGCATAAATTAACGATTTTTCTATCGAAAATGGTTGCTGGCGTGTTTTCGTCGGTTGCTTCGGCAATTATATTAATATAATAATGATATTTAATTATATAAAAACTGATTTTTGCGGCTGATTTTTGACAGTTGCTGAATAGGCGCGTCGGCGTGTTTGATTCGTTTATCGCAAACTTACTCGATTTAAATTTAAACGCGGTATTTTAACGATGCCATCTTTATTCTTAATATGATCGAGTTATCAATACAACGTGGGTATGTATAAAGATAAATAACGGCTAAGAAAATCTGAAAACCCGATAGTAATTTGATTTAATTCAGCTCTTAAAGCAGCTGTGTAAACGTAAATTGATTCGACCGCTGTTTTGCGTATAAGACAGAGCAGACGTAAACGATTATATTTATCCGCCGTATTCAGGCGTAAGTATTTTGAGCATTCAAAGCTGTTGACTTTACGTTATGTTCGTATTTTTTTGACATAATTTTCCAAAAAACGAAAAAATTTGCGCTTAATATGACATATAGTGGTCATTTTTATTGATTACTATAAACATAAATACGAACAAATGTTCATAATTGTTGGCACTCATGATTGATTTGAAAGAGTGGGGGTTATATACTGAGTTTCGGAGGAAAGACAATGAACAAAATGATGAGTTGGGTTACGGCGCTTCTTGCCGCATACAGAAAATTGCCGGGGGCTGTGAAAGCGTGTAAACGTACTTCTGAATCTCTCGCCGCGTCGGGATTTTACTGTGAGGACACTATGTCTCTCGTACAGAAAATGATCGATTGCAACGCAAGATCTGAAAGCTATGTCAACGCGAAAGTACTCGTTGACGGAACTCTTGAAAAACTGCCGCTTAAATACGCTGAGATACTCGGACTGAGGGCGCGCAGCGGCAGAAGCGTTGAAGATATCGCGGCAAAACTCGGCTATGCGAAAAGGAGCGCTTTCCGCTGGTATGCAGAAGGGGTAAAAAAGGCGGCTTGCGCGCTCAAGGCGGACGGGTATGACGAAGAGTGGTTTGAAAGCCGATATCTGAGGGATGTCCTTATCGGCGATTACTATTTGCAGGCGCAAAAAGGCGCGGACGTTTTCTGCCGCGCCGAAAGAGTATCGGATAATAAATTAAGAGTGCGTCTCGAAGACGCCGTTGCCGCAGGTATCCTTCTGGGAGAGAAGAGAGCGGCGAGGATAGGTATCGGCGATTAATTGCGGCTGCCGTAACCGTTGTTGTCGTAGTTGTCGTCGACGCGTTCGCGGTTTTCCATCTCGTAACGGTTTTTCGCGTTCTTGGTAGGACGGAAGATGAGGAATATCACCAGTACGCACATAACGCATATCACGGCTATCATTACGTTTCTGATAACGTTGTTGCCCGTTATATCGTTGTTGCCGTTACCCGGGGTGGATATAACGCCTTCGTTAGCCGCGTTGTTTTTGTCGATGGTTATCTGATGAAGGGGTATCGACGCGAGAGTAAACGTCGGGTTGTTGGTGTCCGTCGCTTTGTAAAGTAAAACTTTTGTCTGCGAACCTACTGTAACGAGAGCGGAGAAATAAGTGGTTTTGTCGTACTGATAAGCTCCCAGGACTTTATTGATCGTCACGTAAGTGCTCTTTATCTCTTCGGAGAGAGTGCCTGGGTTGTAAAACCATATCTCAACGTCGTCCTGCGGCTTTGCGTTGGCAACGGCAATATTGTAATACGAGTTGTCGTCCGTCACGTCG
This sequence comes from Candidatus Ornithoclostridium faecavium, assembly GCA_018714045.1. Classification (GTDB taxonomy): domain Bacteria; phylum Bacillota; class Clostridia; order Christensenellales; family UBA3700; genus Ornithoclostridium; species Ornithoclostridium faecavium. The sequence continues at coordinate 11,671 of DVNX01000059.1, read as the reverse complement.
TCCTTCGTCGTCGAAGCCTTAGAGTTGAGGTCTGAGGTCAGAACGTACAGAGAAACGGACGGAGTGTCGGTGTTTTTATTGTACACGATAGACGTATATTCGCCGCTTACCGAAAGGGTGCGGAAATAGTAGCTTTTCGGTATCACGAAAGCGGGTTGGTACGCGTTGGACGAAACGACGTAAACCGTTATATTTTCGTTTGCGATATAAAAAGTCTGTCCGCCCGTCGAAGTGTCGGCAACCGCGATGCCCGTCGTGAGCAGGCAAACGGTAAGAAGAAGTAAACAGACTGTGATTATCTTTTTCATCATATTCTCCTATCGGCAGACGTTTCCCGTCCGCAGGATAATATTATTATACACTATGACAAGGATATCGCAACAACAAAAACTTGCTTTTATTGTAAAAATTATGACGCTATACGGAGGAATATGACAGAAAAAGAGATACTTGCCAGAATATTGGCGATAGAAAGGGAGCAGAAAAGGCGCTTCGACAACAACAGGCTTGCGCGCTACAATACGGGCGAAAAGGTTCACGAAAAGCAGCTTGCGTTCCATAAATGCTTAAAGCGCAACCGCTGGGTATTCGGAGGCAACAGAAGCGGAAAAACGGAATGCGGCGCGGTCGAAGCGGTCTGGTGGGCGAGAGGCATCCATCCTTACCGCAAGAACAGAGGCGCGGTAGAAGGCTGGGTCGTGTCGCTTTCGTACGAGGTGCAGAGAGACGTTGCGCAAAGCAAGTTTCTGTCATATTTGAATCCCGACTGGATACAGGATATCGTAATGTCGTCGGGCAGAAAAGAGAGCGCGGAATACGGCATAATCGACTATATTCTTATAAAAAACGTATCGGGCGGAATATCCAAAATTTCTTTCAAAAGCTGCGATCAGGGCAGGGAGAAATTTCAGGGTACTTCGCTCGATTTCGTATGGTTCGACGAGGAGCCGCCACTCGATATATATCAGGAATGCCGTATGAGAGTTCTCGACAGAAAGGGAGAGATCTGGGGCACGATGACCCCTCTTAAAGGGCTTACCTGGGTGTACGACCTTATATATCTGAACAGCGGCGGAGACGAAGAGATATGGTGTTCTCATATGGAGTGGGCGGACAATCCCTTTCTCGATCCAGACGAAGTCGCGGCGCTTACCGCGAGCATGGACGAGGAAACGCTGAATTCGAGAAGATACGGTAAGTTCAGCGCGGCGGAAGGTCTTGTATATAAAGAATTCGACCCGTCAAGGCACGTGCTGGAGCAGCCGTTTGACGTGCCTTTCGAATGGCAGGATACGATGAGCATCGACCCCGGTCTCAACAACCCTCTCGCATGTCTGTTTTTCGCAGTCGATCACGACGGAGTTATATACGTTGTGGGCGAGTGGTACGAAGCGGGAAGAGATATAGACTATCACGCGAAGATGATCTCTGAAACGGCGGATTCGCTGAACTGGCACCGCGATTCTAAAGGCAGGCTCGAAGCGCTTATAGACAGCGCTGCGACGCAGAAGACTCTGGCGAGCACTAAAAGCGTGGCGGATCTCTTTTTCGAGCGCGGGATAGCGGTCAACACGCGTGTAGATAAGGACGTATTCAGCGGAATAGCGCGCGTAAAATCCTATTTTGCGACGGACAGGATAAAGATATTTCCCTGTTGCAGGAATCTGATAAGAGAGCTCAAGTCCTACTGGTGGGGAAACGGCGACCGACCCGTTAAAAAGGACGATCACGCGCTGGACGCGCTCAGGTACTACGTGATGACTAAGCCCGAACCGACCAAGCCGCCAAAGACGGAAAAGACGGTCATCGAGAGAGATAAAGACAGACTGATAATGAGACTCAGACGGAGCAAACGCAGACTATGACGAAAAAGAAGATAGACAGTATCCTTATGAAAAAGGCGACGGGTTATTTCGTCGAAGAAAAGGTCGAGGAGTACGACCGTGAAAACGAGGTGACCAAGCGCAAGATATCCAAAAAGTATATTCCGCCCGATACGACCGCTATAAAAGCGGTGATAGAGCGGAGCGAAGAAAACCCTCTCGAAGGGTATACGGATAAGCAGCTCTCGGAGCTTAAAACAAGGCTTCTGAAAGAGCTTAAAGACATAAACGAAAAGGAGGCGCAAAATGCAGGTAAACAAATTAAGCGTAAAGACTAAGTGCGAGATGCCGATGTGTAAAAACTATGCGGCGTACCAGTTCGTAGCAGACGGCGGAGACAAACGCAATTCCCTCAATCTGTGCGAGGACTGCATAAAAGAACTTTATGGACAGATCGGCAAAATACTAACGCCCAAAAGTCCCAAGAACATGCTCAATAAAAAGAGCGCGAAGGAGAGTGTATGAAAGACAAGAAAACTTTCGCAGAAGACATAGTGATTCAGGTCAGAAAGGATTACGAAAGGCGCAGAGAGGACAGAAAACCTCTTGAACTGCAATGGCAGCTCAATATGAATTTCGTCAACGGCAACCAGTATATGCAGATAATGCCGACGGGCGAAGTAGAGGAGTTCGGCAAACAGTATTTCTGGCAGGAAAGAGAGGTTTACAACCATATAGCTTCAGTACTTGAAACCAGAATGTCTAAGCTTACCAGAGTAAATACCGGCGTTACCGTGAGACCCTTTTCAAACGACGAAACGGATATACAGTCGGCTAAACTTTCGACGGCTCTCATAAGCGCGGTCGCAGAACAGAACGATCTGCCCGCTCTCATCAACGACGCGGTCGCGTGGAGCGAAGTCACGGGTTCTTGCTTTTTTAAGGTCGTATGGGATAAGGACGCAGGCGACACGCTTTGCAAGGATGATAAAAATAATCATGTCCGTGTTGGAGAAGCGCGCATTACCGTGGTAAACCCGTTTGAGATATTTCCCGATAACGTATGCGCGAATTCGCTTGATGAATGTTCAAGCCTGATACATGCAAAGGCTTATCCCGTCAGCGAGATCGAGGATATCTGGGGCGTTAAAGTGGAAGGGGAAGAAGTCAACGTGTTTACCCTCGACAATGCGCCCGTCGCGGGAGGGCTGGGGTACAACGCTTCGGTCGGAAACGTAATATCTTCTACCGTGGACGGCTATGCGATAGTGATCGAAAGATATACCCGTCCGACAAGAGATATGCCTGAAGGCGAACTGGCGATAATCGCGGGAGACAAGCTGCTTTACTACGGCGCTCTTCCTTACGTTACGGACGTTCAGAACAAACGCGGCTTCCCGTTCGCGCAGACCAACTGCATAAGAAAGGTGGGCAGCTTCTTCGGCACATCTGTCGTAGAAAGAATGATACCGCTTCAGCGCAGCTATAATGCCGTCAAGAACAGAAAGCACGAATACCTCAACCGCATATCGATGGGTATCCTCGCGGTCGAGGACGGCAGCGTGGATATGGACAATCTGGAAGAAGAAGGACTGTCGCCCGGTAAGGTGCTGATATATCGTCAGGGCTCTAATATCCCCAGATTCATCGAGACGGGAAGCGTGCCCGCTGATTTTACTTACGAGGAAGAAAGACTGCTTTCCGAATTCGTAACGGTGAGCGGAGTTAGCGAACTGAGCAAATATTCGCAGACTTACGGCAATATGTCGGGTAAGGCGATATCCCTTCTCGTAAATCAGGATGATACCAGAATGTCGCTGTCGACAGCCTCTCTCAGGCTTTGCATAAAGAGGGTGTGCAGAATGCTTCTGTACCTTTACAAACAGTTTGCGACGGAAAAGAGGCTTAAACGCATTTCTGGAGAGAACGGAGAACCCGAACTCAGATATTTCACGGGAAACGACCTTCAGTGCGAAGACATCGTATTCGATACCAGCGAGGACGTTTCCGAGACCGTCGCGGAGAGACGCAATATGGTGCTCGAACTCATACGTATGGGAGTGCTTACCGAAGCGGACGGCAGCATGAGCCCGAGAACAAAAGTAAAGGTTCTCGAAATGCTGGGGATAGGCAACTGGGAAAGTGCGAAAGACGTAGACGAAACGCAGAGAAAGCGCGCAATGAAGGAAAACCTCTCTCTCGGAAAAGAGCGCCCGACGGCTTGTCCTTACGACGATCACGATATACACATAGAAGAGCATATAAAATGTCTTCTCGAAGACAGCGTGCTCAAGGATAAGAAGCTTTACGCAGAGATGGACGCTCATATAAAGGAACACCAGATGTTCGCGCTTTCGGTAAATGCGGGAGCGGCGCTCGGCGGTAAAGCGGACGAAAAAAACAAATAAGTATACAGCCTTAAAAGGAGAAATATATGGAAGAGATGCAAAAACAAACGGAAAACGTTCCCCTCGCGGAGCCTTGCGCTGCCGACGGGGATAAGGACAGACCCGCCTTTTGCAACAAGTTCGCCACGGTAGACGAACTTGAAAGGGCATACGACAATCTGCAAAGAGAGTTCACGAAAAAGTGCCAGCAGAATTCTGAGCTTACCCGCGCTCTCGCTGAGGCGAGAGAAAGCGTTCAGTCGGTTACGACAAAAGAGAGCGGGGAGCCGGCTGAGGAGCGGCCGCAAGGGCGTGATAAAGAAACGCCGACGGCTTTAAACGCTTCCGACCCGACAACTCCCCGTTACGAATTGCCCGACTGGGACGAAAGGGTGCAAGGATTTATGCAAAAGTATCCGTCGGCTGAAAGGTATTTCAAGGAGATGGCGAAAGAGCTTGCGACTGACAGCAGTCTCGCGATGAGGGAAGACTGTCTGGAACAGGCATATTTCAACGCTTTGAGAAAATCCGACAGACCTTTGGAAGAACTTGCACGGGACGAAGATTTCCTTGAAAAATACGTCTACGGCAACGAAAAGGTAAAGGACAGGATAATAGAAGAATTTCTCCTGAAACATAACGACGTTGCGGCGCCCAGGACAATTGCCGCTAGCGGCAGAACGCACGTCACGCCTCCTTCGCGTCCCAAGAGCATACGCGAGGCGGGCGGTATAGTCAAAAACATGCTCGAACACAGGAGGATATAAAACATGGTAACAATGGAAACAGCCGAAAAGGCGCTTAAGACCGTATATCTCGGCGTTGTCGCGAATCAGCTGAACGTGGGCGTCAACCCCCTTCTTGCGAAGATAAAGCAGACTACGTCCGACGTATGGGGCAAAGAAATAGTAAAACTCGTTCCGTACGGCATCAACGGCGGTATCGGCGCGGGTACCGAAACGGGAGATCTTCCCGCGGCGGCGCCTAACAACTACGACCGTTTCAGGCTCGAACTCAAAAACCTGTACGGCACGATAGAACTTTCCGACAAGGCGATAAGAGCTTCGCAAAGCAGCGTCGGCGCGTTCGTCAACCTTCTCGACGCGGAAATGGAAGGACTTCTCAAGGCTTCCAAGTTCAATCTGGGAAGAATGCTGTACGGAGACGGTTCGGGTAAGATAGCGACCGTGACCGCGCAGGGCGACTCGAATAACAAAGTCGTCGTCGCCAGCGTGAAAAACCTTATGGAAGGCATGGTCGTCGACGTTTACAACGGCAGCGCGAACACTGTCCGCGAAGGACTGAAAGGCGTAAGGATAACTTCCGTCGACAGAGCGGCTAAGACGGTGACTTTCGGCGGAGTAAGCGGCGCGAACGTGACGAACGGCGACTATATCACCGTACAGGGCTCCAAAGACAACGAGCTGACGGGACTTTCCGCTATCTTCTCCGACAAGGATCTGTACGGTCTTTCCAGAAGCGGCAGAGAGTGGATGAAGAGCGGCAGTAAATCCGGCGTCGGTCAGATATCTTTCGTCGGAATGCAGAGCGCTATCGACGAGGTCGAGGAGGTTTCGGGCGGCGCTATCGACATGATAGTATGCGCGTACGACGTCAGAAGGTTTTATCTCGACAGCTGCATGAGCGCGAGAATGAACGTGGACTACATGAACCTGGACGGCGGTTACAAGGCTGTCACGTTCAACGGCATACCCGTCGTCGCGGACAAGTTCGTCGAAGACGGCACTATGTATATGCTTAACACGGGCGATTTCAAGTTGCACCAGCTGTGCGACTGGAGATGGCTTGAAGGCGACGGCGGCAGGGTCATCAAACAGAAGGCGGGAAGCGCAACCTATTCCGCGACTCTGGTCAAGTACGCCGACCTCATCTGCGACAAGCCGATAGGTCAGTACAAGCTTTCGGGCATCACCGCGTGATAAACGGGCGCCTTACCGTCGTCGAAAACGATCTGTTCTCGGTTGCGGACAGGATAAAAAGCATAGACGACAAATACAAAATCTACTACAACGGGGAAAGTAGGAAATTCGAGGTCAGGAGCGCGGTCGACGGCAGTCTTCAGGTCATGATACCTTATGACAGACTTGACAGCCGCGCGGTGGACTACGTTCGCAAGACGAGGATAGAGAGAATGGACGCCATCATCGAAGAGATCGAGAGGGCGAACGCGGAAGCGGAGAAAAACGCGGTCGCGCAGGCGGCTCAAAAGGCGCTGTCTCAGTTACGCATATAAACGGGGGCGGAGAGATCCGCCCCTTTGTCAAAGGAGGCAAAATGAAACTTGAAGAGGTCATAAACGCGTCACTGACGTATCTCAACGAAACCGATTACGTTGAGGGAGCGGACAGGACGGATAACGACAAGGTGAAACTTCTCGCGCGGTGCGCCAACATAATGCTTGCGGAAATAGCGCAGGAATACCTGCCGCTTACCGACGAGTGCGAGGTCACGGCAAAAAACGGCGCGTTCTGTTACGAAGATATACCCAGAAAGGTATGCCGCATAATTTCCGTAAAGGACGGCGACGGCAATAAGATCAATTTCCGTCAGCGCTCTTTTTCGTGCAAGGTGACTAAGGACGGATTACTTAAAGTGGAATACCGTTATCTTCCCGCAGAAACCGCCGTAGGTGAAGTCTGCGACGTCGATCCCGCGGTAAGCGTAAAGACTCTCGCGCTGGGCGTATGCGCGGAATATTGCATGATAAGCGGAATGTACGAACAAAGCGAAGGCTTTGCCGAAAGATTCCGTCAGGACATGCGCGCGGCAGTCAGACCCGTAAGGAGCGTTACCCTCAAAAAGAGGGGGTGGTACTGATGTTTTACGAAAAAAAGTTTTCTGTCGACAAGCCTACGAGAAAGAGATACAGATTGTCTTCATTCAAGGGGTACGACCCTGAGAGCGGATCGGGTACGCTTCCTCGCGACTACTGCGACGAAGTATACAATTTCGGATTCGAAAACAATACGCTTACAGGCGGTATCGGACTTAAAAGATTTACATACAGAAACGCCGCGGGAGAGGACGAGAGCGTACGCGTGATATCGTCCGATTGCGTAAATCCCGATATATTCTTCGGAAAGCTCAGCGACGAAAACGGTCCGTTCGAGTGTATAATGGCGACTTCGGACGAATATCTGCTCTACGTCAGACTGGGTAAGAGTTCGCAGTGGCTGGGAAGGATAAAGACGGGCAGAAGGTTCACGTCTGCGATAAGCTACCTTTACGGTGACGATAACCTGATGCTCCTCGGCGGAGGAGGAGAAGGGATATACGTAGTAAGCGAAACCGAGGATACGTACGTTGCCGACGCGCTTACGATAACAGATCTCTGCACGCATTACGAAAGAGTCTACGCGGTCGTAGAAGGGGTCAGAACGAGCGTCTGGTTTTCGGATGCGTTCGATCCTTACAACTGGAACGTATCGCTTGACGAGGGCGGTTATATTTCTCTCGACGGATCTCTGGGCGAGGTGCTGAGAGTGTTGAGTTTTCAGGATTACGTCTATATATTCTGCGAATACGGCATATACAGGCTGACAGCGTATTCGGATCAGTTGCAGTTCAGCATTAAAAGACTTCATTGCGATTGCGGCAGGATATACAAGGATACGATAACTTCCTGCGGCGCGTTCGTCGCGTTTGTGACGAGCGACGGCGTTTACGCGCTTGACGGCTACGACGTTACGAGGCTTACGGATAAGCTGGACGATCTTCTCGAAGGTTCTAAGGATCATAAGGCGGTCTTCTGCGACGGAAAATACTATCTTTCATTCGACGTCGCGGACGAAGAACGTGCGGGCAAGGAAGAACTTGTAGGACTTGCGGAAAAAGGCGCTGACGTTCTCGCCGTCGTGGATACCGAAAAGGGAACGGCTGAGATATACCGCGGGCTGAATATCCGCAGTATGTGCGTTATGTCGGGCACGCGGCAGCATTGCGTGCTTGCGGTGACGTCAGCATCCAATATCGTCATGGAACTGGTCGAAAACGGCTGTTCGTCCGATATGTTGCCTACGCTCAAATACTGGGCGGTTAAAGACGTGGATTTCAATGAACACATGAACAAGAAGTATATAGTCGGCGTGGATTACTGTACGAAAAAACCGTTTACGCTGGGGGTCGTCGCGGATAAGAAGGTCAGAGAATTCAGGGCGGATCCCGATAAGAAATATATGCCGATAGGCGTGTCGGGAACTTGTTTCGATTTCTACATAAAGAGTACCGAGCAAGAGCCTGAGATCAAACCTTTCGGAGTCACGGTCGACTTTTTGAGGAGAGGATTATGAAGATATCGAGGATAGAAAACACAGCAAAAGAGGCGATGGGTCTTGCGGAATACCTGTATAACGACAGAACAATCGAATTCGTCGAAATAGTCGGCGCTATTACTTCTGTAACTCCGCATAAGCTTACGATTTGGTGCAACGGGAGCGCGGACGTCGAAGTCCTCGTCCTCGGAGACAGCTGTAAGATCTCGGTAAGCCTCGACGACGAGCAGATCGCTACTTTCAGCGGAAGAGCGTGGAAACAAAGCTTTGACAAACTGGGAAAGACGCGTCATACGTTTACTTTTTCGGCGGAGTCGAGCGCGACGTCCGTCAGACTTCGCGTGACAGCGAAAGGAGGGCTGAGAGTATGACGGCAAAAAGAAAAAAGCGCGAGCTCAGGAAGATTTTCGCGCGTTACAATTATTACGTATTGAAAAGGAGAACAGTATGAATTTGAAAAATATCAGCGTTAAGGCATACGGTTCGACCGGGGGTTCTCAGAAGAACAGTCAGAACGGTAAGATAGCGACTGAAGAAGACCTTATCGCGGAACTTAAAAAAATGCATACCGAATACAGGCAGAAAGAACTTGCGGAGCGTAAAGAGGACGCAGCCGCGGCGCTTCCCGAAGAGCCCGATTACGAGTTCAAGACTTACGAGGGCGAGAGCGAGGAAGAGATAAAAGACAGAGTTTCATCCGAATATAAGGATAAGCTGGAAACCGAAAGCAAAGTCGCCGCAGAGGAGACTAAAAGCAAGACAGACGAGCTGGAAAAAAAGACCGAAAGCGCTTACGACGATTTCGGAAAGAAGGAATCCGAAATACTCGAGTCGCTCGAAAATACGAAAAAGAGCAACGAAAACAACATGATAAAAAGCGGTCTGTCGCGTTCGTCTATAAGAGAGCTGGCGGGCGAAAACGCGGAAAAACAGGCTCAGGCGATGATATCCGAAGCCAAAGCCGACGCGGACGCGATAGCGTCTAAATACCAGACTCAGATAGACGGACTCAACCGTGAGTTGCAGGCGGCGATAGACGATCTTAACGCGGAGTACGTTATAAAGATATCTACCGAAATAGAGGATCTTATCTCTAAACGCGACAAGGAGCTCAAGTCTATTCAGGAGTACAACAACAAGATAGAGCAGCAGATCGCCGATTACAAACTCGAACGCGAAAAGGCGATACAGGAAGACGTGGCGACGCGGATCGACGCGGATTACAAGCAGGCTGAGTACGAAAAGAGGTACGGTTACGTAGGCGAGAAGGCGGACAATTACGCCGAAAGACTGAATATCGCGATAGACTTTTACGATACCCTCGATCCTCAGACAGCGAAGGATATGGTCGTCAGCAATCCGTATCTGCAGACATATCTCGGTTATGAGTATACCAATCTGCTTGCAAGGTACGTCAAAAAAGCAAAAAACGCATGAGGAGGTGATCGTTATGTGGGAGAGCGTGATCGATACCGTGGTTGCTAACGGAGCGTGGGCGGTATTGTTCTGTCTTCTCCTTATTTTCGAACTCAAGGACAGCCGTAAGAGGGAAGAGAAATATCAGGAAACGATATTTACTCTGGGGGAAGATCTGGGCGTTGTCAGAGAAGTTGCGGACGACGTAAAAGAGATAAAACGCGACTTGAGAAGAGTTTCTGACTCTTGCGGTAACGAAGAGGGAGAGACAGAAGAAACGTCGCCTGCGGCGGCTTAAAGGAGGAGAATATGAAGGATAAGATAAAATCGTACGATTTCTGGATGGCGATAGCGAGCGCTTTGTTCGTCGTGTTGCAGGCGGTGGGATTTACTACGGAAATACCCTATCTGCAGGAGATAACTATGGCTTTTCTGGGGCTTCTCGCGGTGAGCGGACTCATAGTGAAGCCGCCTAAGGCTCAGGAAAAAGATAAGGTCGAGAATACGGAATTTTCTGAAGAGAAGTCACAGGAGCATTCAGGAGAAATTACGGAAATTATCGATAAAATAATAGATAATACTAAATAATACAATTAAATAATAGCGGCGGCATGATTTTGCCGCCGCTTTTTTGCTTTTATGCTTGTAGGGTCTGAATACGGTTTATTTTGCGGCTTTGAACCGATCACTTTTTTTCGCCGCGTTGAAAATTATTTCCGCTATCTTTGCGTTGACGTTTTCCTCTTTTTCGGCTTTCGGAGGAGGAGAGGACATAAGGTTGTCGAGAGCGGTGAGCAGTTTTACTACGGAAAGGTCTTCCTGCTCTATGACCGTCGCGATGCCTTTTGCCTGCGCGGCTTTTGCGTTTATTATCTGATCCCCTCTCGAAGCGGCTTTAGGGAGCGGGATATAGACGACTCTTTTGCCCATCGCGGATATTTCCGCGACGGCGTTCGCGCCCGCCCTTGAGATTATAACGTCGGATGCGTCGAAGATATCGAATATATCGTCGGCATAAGGCTTTGAATAATATCCTTTTTTACTGATATTATCGTGATTATTGCCTGTGATATGGATTATCTCGAAGCGTTCGGTAATGCGGTCGAGATTTGCCGCGATAAATGTATTGAGAGCCGCAGATCCGCTCGATCCTCCGACGACCGTCAGAAGAGGTTTTTTGCCGGGCAGTCCGTACTTTTCGGCTATTCTTTTGCCGTCAGCTTTAAACAGTTCGGGTCTCAGAGGATTGCCGACGAATACCGATTTTTTAGCCTTAGTGCCGCGGTGTGAGGTGATCACGCATTCGGCAAACTTCGAAACTATAGAATTTGCAAGCCCGAGAGTAACGTCGGATTCGTGTGCGACGACGGGTATTTTAAGAGAATGCGCCGCAAGGCATACGGGAAGAGACACGTAACCGCCTTTTGAGAATACGACGTCGGGATCGAGATCTTTCAGCAGTTTTTTGGCTTCTTTCACGCATTTTGCGAGTTTTACGGGTATAAGTACGTTTGAAAAGATCTTGCTTCTGTCCAGTTTGACTACGGGCAGGGAGTAGAATTCAACGCTTTTGTCTGCGCAAAGTTTACTTTCTATACCTTTTTCGCTGCCGATATAATATATTTTGTCGAAGCGCTTTTTAAGTTCGGGAAGCAGCGCGAGATTGGGGGTAACGTGTCCCGCCGTGCCGCCGCCCGTAAGTACTGCTTTCATGGCGGACTCCTTTGTTTTTATTTAAATTTATGCCCAGCGG
>DVNX01000008.1 GCA_018714045.1 Candidatus Ornithoclostridium faecavium | reverse complement strand
AAACTTTCGTAACTTATCTTTTTGTCCCAACCCCCGACTATGAGCGTAGTCTCTCCGTCCATCGCTTCGCACGCTCTCACGGTGCTGTCGATATTTGTTGATTTTGAATCGTTGTATATTTTCAGATCTTTGAGCGTTTTTATAAGTTCTATCCTGTATCTCGGAGGTCTGAAAGATTTTACGGCAACCGCGATCTTGTCAGATCTTATCCCGTAAAGCTTTGCGACGAGAACGGCGGCGAGAACGTCGGAAAGATTGTGATTTCCTTTAAGCGGCACTTCGTTGACAGCGCATATACTCTCGCGCGTCTTACCGTCGTCGAAAAATATCTTGCCGTTTTCAATGTAAGCGCCCTTTACCTTTTTGTTTACCGAAAACCAAAAAATTTCAGATCTTATATGTACCGCGAAAGAAGATACGACGGGGTCGTCTGCGTTGAGCAAAGCAAAGTCCTTTTCGCTCTGATTTTCGAAAAGCTTTGCTTTGAGCCTCGTATACTCTTCGAAAGTCTTATGTCTTTCGATATGATCGGGCGTAACGTTCAGACATACCGCGAAACGCGGCGCGAAAATTACCGTTGTCTCCAGTTGAAAACTGGAAATTTCGAGCACGGCTACCGCGCCTGCCAGTTTGTCCGCCTCAGATGAAAACGGAACGCCGATATTTCCCAGCGCGTAAGCTTCTATGCCCGCTGAGGTAAATATATCTTTTATCAGCGTGACCGTCGTCGTCTTCCCGTTCGTACCAGTGACGGCTACCAGATTGCCGTTGCAGCAGCGGTATCCCAGTTCGATTTCCGATATCACCTCTATGCCCTTAGCCTTTGCGCCGCGGATCACGGGATGAGTGACGGGCACTGCGGGGTTGACCACGACCGTTTCTATGTCTTCGAGAGCGTTTTCGAGAGACATTCCCCTTCTGTTTTCAACATCGCCGTCGACGGGATCTCCTTCCGCGTCGTCAAAACATACCACTTCGCGACCCAGTCGGCGCAGAAGTCCGCACGCGCTCTTTCCGCTTTTGCCCCAACCCAGAATGAGAGTTTTTTTCATACGATATACGCAATCAGCGCTACCAATGCGGCGACAAGCGTGATCACCGCATAATAGCTGACTATCTTGCACTCCTTTATGCCCTTGTATTCCAGGTGATGGTGAAACGGAGCCATTAAAAACAGTCTCTTCTTAGTACGCTTGAAATGCAACACCTGCAATATTACCGATATGCAGGAGACCACGAACATTATGCCGATTATCGGAGCAAAAAGCGCGTTTTGAGAAAAAACCGCTACGCAAGCCGCCGCGCCGCCGACAGCAAGCGATCCGGTATCGCCCATAAATATGCCCGCGGGATTGGAGTTGCACCAGAAAAACGCGATAAGCGCGCCGAAAAACGCGAAAGCGAATACGCAAAGCGACTCGTACTCTTCTGCAAGAAAGGTCCTGCCGCCGTCCGCAAGCGCGACTGCCGCGAACGCGATCATGACGCCGAATGCCGCGAAATATACCGATCCGCTCGCCGCTACGATTCCGTCCAGACCGTCGGTGAGATTGACCGCGTTGCTCATCGCGATGAATACGAACGCGCAGAAAGGTATATACGCCCAACCGAAGTTGGCGTAAATATGCGTGAACGGTATCCTGATCACGCTTCCGACCGCTCCGGTCGTATAGCAGAATGCGGAAACAATCGCGGCTATGCCGAGTTGACCTACAATCTTCTGGTAGGCTTTAAGCCCTAAATTGCGTTTAAGTTTTACTTTTATGAAATCGTCAAGAAACCCGATGAGCGCGTAGCCGAGAGTAACGCAAAGCGACACTATCCCCAGCTTTTGCCTGCCGAAAACAAGCACCGCAACGCTCACGCCGATGAGGAACATTATCCCGCCCATGGTCGGCGTGCCCTTCTTACCCTCGTGTTTATCCACGTAAAAAAGAATAGTCTGACTCGCCTTAGCGCGTTTTGCGAAAGCTATGACGGGTCTCGATACGAGCGCGGTCACGGCAAAAGCCGTAAGCGCGGATAAAAGCACTCTCAGCGTTATATCCATTACAGTCCCAAAGCCTTGTTGAGCTCCCCGCTGTCGCTGTACGGGGTCTTTACGTTATTTTCGTCGATATAGCTTTCGCTTCCCTTGCCCGCGATAAGCACGACGTCGCCTTTGCCTGAGAGTTCTACCGCCAGCGCGATGGCGCGGCTTCTGTCCAGTTCTACGAATATCTTGTTCTTTTTACGCACTCCCGAAAGTATGTCGTCCGCGATCGACTGTCTGCTCTCGGTACGCGGATTGTCACTCGTCACGATGACGATATCCGACATTTCACCCGCAATTTTACCCATTATCGGGCGCTTGGACACGTCGCGGTCGCCGCCGCAACCGAACACGGTCACAAGTTTTCCTTTGCACAGCTTTCTGCCCTCTTTGAGCAGATTGTAAAGCCCGTCGGGCGTGTGCGCGAAGTCGACTACGTATTTTACTCCGCCCGATTCTATTACGTTGAACCTGCCAGAAGGCGGATCGAGAGTATAAAGTCTGTCCGCTATTTCAGCAAGTCCGACGCCCGCCATACGCGCCGCCGTGCATGCGGCAAGCAAGTTGTATACGTTGAATCTGCCGTACAGTCTGCAATCTATCGCTACGATATCGTCCATTATATTCGCTACGAAAGACGAACCGCGCGCGGTGTCTTCAACATCTATCGCAAAGCTGTCCGCGGGATTTTCCAATCCGTAGCTTACCGACGGGATAACGCATTCGGAGAGGATCTCTCTGCCGCAAGCGTCGTCCACGTTTACCAGCGCGCAACGGGTGTATTCGGCGGTAAAACAACTTTTTTTGACCGCCTTGTATCTCTTCATGTCTCCGAAATAATCCAGGTGATCCTGCGAAAGATTCGTAAAAATGCATATATCGCTGCAAACTCCGCAAAGTTTTTCGAGATATATCGCGTGCGCAGAAAACTCCATTACCACATACCTGACTCCCGCATTCTTCATATCGGCAAAAAGCGAGTGCAATTCGTAAGGGTCGGGCGTGGTCAGCGATGACGGCAGCTTCTTTCCGCCGTACTCGTAATACATTGTTCCGATAAGTCCTACGTTGTAACCGCCCGCCTCGAGAAGTTTTGCGGTCACGTAAGCGGTCGTCGATTTTCCGTTAGTACCCGTGACCGTGATTATCCTTAAGTCTGCGGACGGATTGCCGAAATAATTGGACGATATCAGCGCATATGCGCGCCTCGTATCCGAAACTTTAACGACGGGTACGGGCTTATTGCCGACATTCCTGGAAACTACGACCGCCGCCGCGCCCGCCGCGATAGCCGCGTCGCAATAAGCGTGACCGTCTCCGTTTACCCCCTGCATGCATATAAACAGATCTCCCTGCTTTACTTTAAGACTGCTTGTAGCTATCCCCGTTATCTCTGCGTCGCGACCGTCATAAGACGCGACACCCTGCAACAACTGCGATAATTTCATATTCTTCCTCCGCTCGTTTTTAACGATAATATAATATTTTCCGCGCATGCGCACTGCTCAGGCGAAATTCGCGCAATAGCGACAAAAGCGCGCATTTTTTCCTTTTGCGTATTATTCCCTGTCGCGCGCAATATATCCGCAAAAGTCGTTTTTTGTCGCATTATGCGCTACCCCAGAACGAAGTATACGATGGTGT
>DVNX01000058.1 GCA_018714045.1 Candidatus Ornithoclostridium faecavium | reverse complement strand
GTAAGTTATCGTCGGATAACGGGCGTATACGCTACGGAGCCTAAACGACGAGAATTGCGGCGTTTCGTACTTTATCCGTTCTGATCTTACACACGTGAAAACCCGTGTTTCGGGAGCGTTCGGCACGCTTACATATTATTAATTAAATATATATCGTGTTTTTGCTTGATAAAAACCGCAACATATAGTATAATATCAACTATAAGGGGGAGGCTGCCCCCAACATATAGTGGTGAGGATTTATGAAAGAAATAATTTTCTACGGATATAAAGATTACAAACTCAATCTGGCGGTATGGGACGAGGTAGAAAACCCTAAAGCCGTCGTTCAGCTTCTTCACGGCATGGCTGAACATATACAAAGATACGACGATTTTGCAAAATTCCTGAATTCTAAGGGATATATCGTTCTCGGCGACGATCACAGAGGTCACGGCAAGACGGCGGGACTTGAAGACTTGGGCAAAGTTCCCGACGGCGATTGCTTTTTCGATACAGTGCAGGACGAGATACTCATAACTAAATACGCGGCGGATACTTATAAGCTTCCGGTGATAGTGTTCGGTCACAGCTACGGTTCTTTCCTTACTCAGGCTTATATACAGAGGAACAGCGGGGCGATCGCAGGCGCCGTGCTTTGCGGAAGCGCCTGCCAGAACGGTATCGACGTAAAGGCGGGAAAGATGCTTTCTGCTGTCCAACAGACATTTTTCGGTAAGGACGCGCCCGCAAACGCGATAAGAAAGATGAGTTTCGGCGCATACGACGCGCAGTTTATCGCCGAAAACAAAGAGTTCGCATGGGGCAACCGCGACGATAAGGAAAGAGAGAAGTATTTAGCAGATCCTATGTGCAACTTTACCCTTTCGCTCGGCTTTTATAAGTCCTTTTTCAGGGCTTTGAGCAAGATATACCGCTCTAAGAACCTCAGCAATATCCGCAAGGATCTGCCGATATTTATAATAAGCGGCGACCGCGATCCCGTCGGAGGCAACGGCAAGCTGGTGAGCAAGCTGTACGAAATGTATATCGACGCGGGTCTTATGTGCGTTTCTATGAAACTGTACCCCGAAGCGAGACACGAGATCCTCAACGAACTCAATAAAGAAGAGGTTTACGGCGACGTCAACGATTTTGCGGAGACTTGCCTCAGCATACTCGAAAGATCGGAATAATTAAAAGCGACGGCGCGCATTTTACCCCGCGGGGGATAGCGGGGAGCGCTTTCGCGCATTCAGGCATACATGCCGCAGGCACTTCGCCCGCGGGAAGATAAGGAGATAAGATGAAAACTACGTACGACTCAAAAGACTTGCAGGTGCTGGAAGGGCTCGAAGCTGTCCGCATCAGACCGGGTATGTATATCGGTACGACGGGCAGCAAGGGTATGCACCATATCTTGTGGGAGATAGTCGACAACGGCATCGACGAGGTCGCCAACGGTTTCGGCAACCGCATAGATATCGTTATCTACCCCGACAACAGCGTAAGCGTGCGCGATAACGGCAGAGGTATCCCTGTCGACATTCACCCCAAATACGGAATTTCGGGCGTTGAACTCGTATTCACGAAACTGCACGCGGGCGGTAAGTTCGACTCCAACAACTACGGTTTTTCGGGCGGTCTGCACGGCGTGGGCGCTTCTGTGACCAACGCGCTCAGCGAATGGCTGACGGTAAAGGTCTACAAGAACGGCACCGAGTATACGCAGGAATTCCATTCTCCCGAGGTGGACGGCAAGATAGTAAGCGGCGTGCCCAAGACCAAGCTTACCGAAAAGCCGTGCGATAAAAAGGAAAAGGGCACCCTCGTTCAGTTTTTGCCCGATCCGAGAGTTTTCGGCAGCGAAAAATTTTCTTACGAAGTAATTTCCAAGCGCATAAAAGAACTTGCGTTCCTGAACGGCGGAATGACGATCACGCTTACCGACCTGAGAGATACGGACGAGGAAGGAAAGTATAAATCCGTGACCTATTGTTACGACGGAGGTCTAAGGGATTTCGCCAAGTATATCAACAGCTCCAAAGCGGTGCTGTACGACGAACCCGTCTACGTTGAGCGCAGCGCGAAAAACTTTATGGTGATGCTGGCGATTCAGCACACAGACTCTTATAACGAGAGCATTTTCAGTTTCGTCAACAACATTCCGACGACCGAGGGCGGCACGCACGAAACGGGCTTCAAGTCGGCGTACACAAAAGTATTCAACGATTTCGCGAGGGCTAAGAACATTCTCAAGGACAAGGATCAGAATTTCCTCGGAGAAGATTTCAGAGAGGGAATGACGGCTATCCTCGCGATCAAGATGCAGAACGTTCAGTTCGAAGGTCAGACAAAGACCAAACTGGGCAACCCCGAGGTCAAGATACTTGTCGAAAACCTTCTTACCGACGCGCTGAAAGATTACCTCAATAAGGCGAAAAAAGAGGTCATCGATGCAATATTCGCAAAAGCCGACGTCGCCGCGAAGGCGAGACTCAAAGCCGCTCAGGCTAAGGACATGACCAGAAAGCTCAACAGCATGACCCAGAGCGCGCTGGTCGGAAAGCTTTCAAACTGCAGCGGCAAAAAAGCCGAGATGAACGAACTGTTCATAGTCGAGGGCGACAGTGCGGGAGGCAGCGCGAAACAGGGCAGAGACAGGTATTTCCAGGCTATATTACCGCTTAAAGGCAAGCCGCTCAACGCTGAAAAGAAGCGCGTGAACCAGATACTCGAAAACGAGGAGATGGCTTCGATAATAAACGCGCTCGGAACGGGCTTCTATAAAGATTTCGATATAAAAGGACTCAAGTACAACAAGGTCATCATCTTAGCCGACGCAGACCAGGACGGCGCGCACATAAGGTGTATCCTTCTGACCTTCTTCTACCGGTATATGAAAGAGCTGATAACGGACGGTCACGTGTATATCGGCATGCCGCCGCTGTACAAGATAACCGACAAGAACGGCACCCGTTACGCTTACGACGACGAAGAACTCAAAAAGATGCTGGACAGCGCGGCGAGAGGTTACACTCTGCAACGTTACAAAGGTCTCGGCGAGATGAATCCCGAACAGCTGTGGGAAACGACTATGAACCCTGAAACGCGCACGCTGACAAAGGTCACGATCGACGACGCGTCGGAGGCGGAAAGTCTGATATCCGTGCTTATGGGCGACAACATAGAGGCAAGAAAAAGTTATATAAACGAAAACGCAAACTTCAACAAGGTCGACAGCTTCAAAGAGATAGCGGGTTGACGAAAAGGGAAAATGTGATATGGCAAAGAAGAGAAAACCGATAGAGGACAAGACAGTAGTTCTTGACAGCGACCTCGTCGACATAATGCACCAATCGATGATGCAGTACTCGGAGCACGTCATACTCGACCGCGCGCTTCCGAGGGTAGAGGACGGACTCAAGCCCGTTCAGCGCCGCATACTGTATTCGATGAACGAACTGGGCACCACGCCCGACAAACCGCACAAGAAATCGGCGAGAATAGTCGGCGAATGTCTGGGTAAATACCATCCGCACGGCGACAGCAGCGTATACGACG
>DVNX01000057.1 GCA_018714045.1 Candidatus Ornithoclostridium faecavium | reverse complement strand
TTTTAGCGAGGCGAGCGCAGATAATATTATAATATTTTCAAGGGAGAATCGTTAAAAAACACACAAAAGGCGCGCCTTAGGGCTGGTTTGTATTATTCTGGTCTGGTATACTCAGTTTTTCTTGAGTTCCGAGGTCTTTTTTTTGCGAGTAACGATATATTCCGAAAGCCCGTCCAGAAAAACGCGGCTCACATGATAGCCCAGCCAGAACATGAGTATTGCGGTGACGAGTCCGCAAAGAGAGAGCACGAGGGAGATCGCGACCGTATCGGATGCAAAACTTCTGAATACGCCGACGACAGAGCATATCGCGCCGAACGATCCTACCGCGAATACGGCTATAAGCCCGAACGCGGCTATGACAACGCCGACAGCGACGAAGATATCGTTTAATATCAATGAGCTTTTCGTTACTTTTTCTTCTTTCATAATTTTATTGTAGCACAATTGCGTTCACCCCGCAACAATATGCTTATAAGGTTTTATCCGTATTATATCCCTGCGCGACAGGAATATTCTTGATTTTACGGACAGTTTAACGCTGTCGGGGCAAGGCGACGAGAGAGCAGTAGCAGATCGCGCTCATGCCTTCCTCTCTGCCGACCATACCCAGTTTTTCCGTGGTCGTCGCCGCTACGTTTACGCGAGAGATGTCGGTTGAAAACGCCTTTGCGAGATTTGCCGCCATTGAGGGGATATAAGGCGAGAGCTTAGGTTTCTGCGCCATTATCACGGCTGAAAGGTTGTTGAGACTATAGCCGTCGTCAGTCATCAGAGAAATCACTTTTTCAAGCAGCTTCATGCTGTCCGCGCCTTTATACGCAGGGTCGGTATCGGGAAAGAGTTTTCCTATGTCGCGCCGTCCAATAGCTCCCAGTACCGCGTCCATCACCGCGTGGACGAGAACGTCTGCGTCTGAATGTCCGACGAGTCCTTTAGTATGCGGTATTTCTGTGCCGCCCAGTATGAGTTTTCTTCCTTCAGCGAGAGCGTGCGTGTCCCAGCCCGTACCCACTCTGAAATCTTCGGGAACAAAGGCGGAAAGATCGGCAGCGGTCGTTATCTTTTTATTCGCGGGATCGCCTTCTGATATCGAGACTTTTCCGATATATCTTTCGTAAACGGCAGCGTCGTCGGTGGCTGCAAAACCGTCTTTTTCCGCGAGGTCGTAAGCGCGCTTTATCTCTTGAGTTCTGAACACCTGCGGGGTCTGAACGGAATAGTAGTCGCTTCTGTCAACGGAAACGGAGCCGTCCTTTTCTTTTTTTCTTATGCTGTCGGTTACGGGTACGCAGGCGACCGAAGCGCCGTATCGTTCCGCCGCAAAGAAAGAGCGGTCGATGACTTCTTTTGAGACGAAAGGTCTCGCGCCGTCGTGTATCGCGACGAACTCTGCGTCGCAAAAAGCAAGAGCGTTTTTTACCGACTGTCCGCGCGTAGCGCCCCCGCGCACGGTTACGATATCCTTATCGTAATTATGCGCGATCTCTTTAAACTGTTTTTCGTCTTTTTCGGAACAGGGAATTATAATTTTCGCAACGTCGTCGCGGCAGAATGCGGCTATCGTCCTTTCGATGACTTTTATTCCGCCGAGGTCGGCGAAAAGTTTGTTGTAAGGAAGTCCCGTACGGGTGCCTGAGCCGCCGCAGGGGATAATGACGTTAAATTTCATTGGTAAGCACCTCGTACATATCTGCGGTGTCCTGTTTTTTTACCGTCTCTTCGACGACGAGTATACGGAATTTAAAGGTGCGGTCGCCGAAATGAAGAGTAACGACGTCGCCGACCTTTACCTGCGCGCCCGCCTTTGCGGGTCTGCCGTTTATTTCTACTCTGCCGCCGTCGCAGGCCTCGTTGGCGACAGTACGGCGTTTGATTATTCTCGATACTTTAAGAAATTTGTCAAGTCTCATTTTTTCTGCATCCTTTTGAGAAGAGAGGGCAGCTCTTCCAGCGTTTTGCAATAGTAGTTGTATCCGTTTACGTTTGGCTTTCTGACCAGTACCGCGCCCATGCCGAACTGTATCGCGCCCAGTACGTCTGCAAAATAATTGTCGCCGACGAGCACGGTTTTATCCTTTGAAAATTCTCCGAGGGCTTTTGTCAGGATTTCAGGGTGCGGCTTTTCGTATTCTTCTTCGGAAGATATCACCATGCGCGGAAAGTATGCGCCCAGTCCGAGGTCGTTGAAAATTTCGCGCGCTTCGGGGATATGGTTGGATACGAGGGCGAGGGAATAGCCTTCGTTTGTCAGCGTTTCAAGAGTGTCCAGAGTGTCGGGGAAGAGTTTCCAGTAGCGTTTGTCGCAGAACCTTTCCCTTAATCCCGCCATCGCTTTTTTCGCGTCGAGGTCGGTGCATACGCCGTTTTCGGCAAGCCCTTCGGCTATGTTTCCCGCTACCGTTTCCCACCAGTCCTTTCCTTTAAAGAAATCCGCGTGCGACTTTGTCGGGTCGCTCCACGGATAAACGCCGCCGTGAGTTATTGGCCGTATCTGTTCGCTGGTCGCGTAAACGTTGTTTTCAAGCAGGAGTTCCTTGACAGTATCCGTCCACATAGTGGTGCGGAAGCCGAGTGTCATATCGAAATCGAATATTACGTTCTTAATAGTGCCCATATATGAATATTATAGCAGACAGCACGCGCGTATGCAATACTGAAATACACAATGTTGACCAGTCGCCGTTTTTATGTTATTATATAAAAAGAAGGTTATGCGCAACGTATTCTGATATTGCTGCATTAAAGGAGGGGGTTATGAAAAACGATAAAATTTCCAAAAAGTTTGTTATCACGTGTATTTCTCTCAGCGTTGTATTGTTTATTTCCGCGGCGGTAATGTTTATGCTGGCTGCGTTCACGGTTTGACGGGAGGGGTACTATGAAAAAGAAGATAACGGTTTATGTTTTGCTTATCGCTCTTGTTGCGGTAATGCTTGTCGCAAACGTATTCGCATTCAATTTGCTTATCGCGGATAACGTATTGGCAATGACAGATAAAGAAGCCGAAATAGGCGGTCTGTTCCTTCTTAAAGGTAGTTCGCCTGGAAAAAGTTGTCATATAGCTTCGTGGGCGAGACTTCCTGAGAACGTTGAATATTACAGTGCGATGTACGGCGTTATCGACGTCGGAGACGTAGCTTCTTTTGACATTGACGTAAGCGGAAAAAGCGTGCGCGTCGATATATACGAACTGTGGGCGGGCAGATTTTGCGCCGACGACGGAGGAGAGGTCAGCACGATCACCGACAATGTAGAGTTGTTTTATATGCAGAAGAAGATCGGCTACAAAGATCGCACGGTGATATTCTACGGACAACAGCCTGATGACAGATTTATGGTCGTACATTCTTCGGAAACAGCCGTAACGGACGAGATCGTAGACAAGTTGCTCAGATCTTATTACGAAGAAAAATTCGGCTTTCCGCCCAACGTTGAAGCCGAATGAAAAAGGTGTCGAGTCGGTATTCAAGAGAGGTCAACAAGTGGAAATATGGCAAGATAACGGTTTACACTATGCTTACCGTGTTGCCTGCGTTAATGTTAGTCGCCAATGCGTTCGCTTGAAAAAATAAGAAAAATAAGGCTGTATATGCTTTATAAGTATCGCCGCGCGGTCAGAAAGCGCGGCGATTTTAAGTAGGGAACAAAGGATAAATTTGATATTGACAAGATAAGAAAAGCGGTATATAATGTGGACGTGCCAAAGCGCAGACACAAATTTTTTTTAAATTATTTTTTAAAAAACCGTTGACACGGTTGGAAGTTTTCCTTATAATGTATATTTGCGTTAGTATGTAAAATGAGAAAATAGCATTTTATCCCCGCCGACGGAAAAGAAGAGATGTCGGGTAAGGGGCATTTTCGCGTTTTTATATACGCGCGTTTCAGTCGGAAAAATTTTAAGGAGGGTTTATAATGCCTCAACACATTCACAAGGTTAAGTACGGCAATACCGAAAGACTGAGCTTTGCTACGATCAAAGACACTCTCGACATTCCGTATCTGATCGCTTTGCAAAAGGACTCCTATCAGCAGTTCATTACCGAAGGCATTCAGGAAGTACTCGACGACTTTTCGCCCGTCGTGGACTTTGCCGGAAGAATGGAACTCCAGTTCCTCGGATTCACGCTGGAAGGAAAGCCCAAGTACGACATCAAGGAGTGCAAGGACCGCGACGCTACTTACGCTTTGCCGCTCAAGGTAAAGGTAAGACTCGTTCACAACGACACCGGCGAAGCTACCGTTGAAGAAGTTTTCATGGGTGATTTCCCGCTCATGACCGAAAACGGAAGCTTTATCATCAACGGTGCGGAAAGAGTCATCGTCAGCCAGCTGGTCAGAAGCCCGGGCGTTTACAGCACGTTCACGCTGGACAGATCGGGTACCCCGAGATACGAGACGACCGTTATGCCCAACAGAGGCGCGTGGCTTGAATTCAAGCAGGACGCCAACGGCATACTGTGGGTAAGCGTAGACCGCACCCGCAAGGTCACCGCAAGCGTACTTATGCGTGCTCTCGGCTTCGGCACCGACGACCAGCTCTACGAACTGTTCGGCAACGAAGAGATGCTCAAGGCTACCATCGCTAAAGACGGCAACGCTAAGAGCGAGGACGACGCGAAGATAGAGCTTTACAGAAAGATGAAGCCGGGCGAAATTCCTACGATGGACGGCGTTACCCAACTTATCAGAAGCACTTTCTACGATTCGCGCAAGTACGACCTCATGCGCGTCGGCAGATACAAGGTCAACAAGAAGCTGTCTATCGCTACGAGACTCGAAAACCAGAAGATCACGAGAGATATCGTGACGGAGGACGGCGAAGTTCTCGCGACCGCAGGCGAAACCATCTCTCCCGAAAAGGCGGTCGAGATCCAGAACGCGGGCGTAAACGTTGCGTATATCGCTACCCCCGAAGGCGGCGAATTCAAGCTGACCGGCAACAATACCGTCGATATGGCGGCATACCTCGGCTGGACGGCTGAAGAGGTCAAGGCTCTCGGCATACTCGAAAAAGTATATCTGCCCGAACTCAAGAACCTTCTCAAGATCAAGGAAGAGCAGAATATGTCCGACGACGAATTCAGAACGCTCGTCAGGACGGATAAAGACAACCTCGTCATCAAGCACGTTACGATCGACGATATCATCTCGTCGGTATGCTACAACCTGGGACTCGTACATGGCTTCGGCGTTACCGACAATATCGACCACCTCGCAAACCGCAGAGTAAGGTCTGTAGGCGAACTGCTTCAGAACCAGCTGCGTATCGGTATGGCGAGACTGGACAGAGTCATCAAAGAGCGTATGTCCATCACGCAGGACGCGGGCGAACACAAGGCGCAGTCCTTCATCAACATCAAGCCCGTTACCAGCGTTATCAAAGAATTCTTCGGAAGTTCTCAGCTGTCGCAGTTCATGGATCACCACAACCCGATAGCGGAACTTACGCATAAGAGAAAGTTGTCCGCACTCGGCCCCGGCGGTCTCAACAGAGAACGCGCCAGCTTCGAAGTCCGCGACGTCAACTATTCGCACTACGGCCGTCTGTGCCCGATAGAGACCCCTGAAGGTCAGAACATAGGTCTTATCTCCTCGCTCGCTACATATGCGAGAGTCAACGAGTACGGATTTATAGAAGCTCCTTACCGCAAGGTACAGAGAACTTACGACGAAAACGGCGAAATAACCGATATCGTAGTTACCGATCACGTAGATTATCTGCAGGCAGACGAAGAAGACAAGTACGTCGTAGCTCAGGCTAACACCCCGCTCGACGAAAACAGCAGATTCGTCGAAGACCGCGTTACCTGCCGTATAAGAGAAGATATCCGCGCGGTGGACAAGCGTACCGTAGACTATATGGACGTTTCGCCCAAGCAGCTGGTATCCGTTGCGGCTTCGCTCGTTCCGTTCCTCGAAAACGACGATACGTCGCGTGCGCTGATGGGTTCGAACATGCAGCGTCAGGCAGTTCCGCTTCTGCGCCCGCAGGCTCCTATCATCGCTACGGGCATGGAGCACAAGATAGCTTACGACTCCGGCGTCATGGTCATTGCAAAGAACGACGGTTTCGTAAAGAGCATGGACGCAACGAAGATAGTCGTCGAAAGAGGCGACGGCGACGTTGACATCTACAAGCTGCAGAAATTCGAAAGATCCAACAACGGCACCTGCATCAACCAGAAGCCTATCGTAAACGTAGGTCAGAAGGTCGTAAAGGGCATGGTTCTCGCGGACGGTCCGTCTACGGATAACGGAGAGCTTTCTCTCGGCAGAAATATCCTTATCGGCTACATGAGCTGGGAAGGTTACAACTACGAGGACGCTATCCTCATCAGCGAAGAGCTCGTAAAAGACGACGTATTTACTTCTATCCATATAGAAGAGTACGAAATAGAGAGCCGCGACACCAGACTGGGCGAAGAGCAGATAACCCGCGATATCCCCAACCTGGGCGACGACGCGCTCAAGTACCTCGACGACGACGGTATCATCATGGTAGGCGCTGAAGTTCACAGCGGCGACATCCTGGTCGGCAGAGTCACCCCGAAGGGCGAGACCGAACTCACTCCCGAAGAAAGACTTTTAAGAGCTATCTTCGGCGAAAAGGCGAGAGAAGTAAGAGATACCTCCCTCAAAGTTCCTCACGGACAGAGCGGTATCGTAGTCGACGTAAAAGTGTTCACGAGAGAGAACAAGGACGAGCTGCCCCCGGGCGTTACCAAGGTCGTCAGAGTCTATATCGCGCAGAAGCGTAAGCTGGGCGTAGGCGATAAGATGGCAGGCCGCCACGGTAACAAGGGCGTCGTTTCCAGAGTTCTTCCCAAAGAGGATATGCCTTTCATGGCAGACGGCACTCCGCTTCAGATAGTGCTGAACCCGATGGGCGTTCCTTCGCGTATGAATATCGGTCAGGTCTTCGAAGTTCACCTCGGTTTCGTTGCGAAACTGCTTGACTGGAAGATCGCGACACCTGTCTTCGACGGCGCGAAAGAGTCGGATATCAAAGAGCTGTTCGCTGAGAACAATCTGCCCGCAAGCGGCAAGATGGAACTGTTCGACGGCAGAACGGGCGAGAAGTTCGAAAATCCCGTCACGGTCGGTTACATGTACATGCTCAAGCTCATCCATCTTGTCGACGATAAGATCCACGCGCGTTCGACCGGTCCTTACAGCCTTGTCACGCAGCAGCCTCTGGGCGGTAAAGCTCAGTTCGGCGGACAGAGATTCGGCGAAATGGAAGTGTGGGCGCTCGAAGCGTACGGCGCATCTCATATCCTTCAGGAGATCCTTACCGTCAAGTCGGACGACGTCGTAGGACGTGTCAAGACTTACGAGTCTATAGTAAAGGGCAGCACGATAAGCGAACCCGGCACCCCCGAATCCTTCAAAGTTCTTATCAAGGAATTCCAGGGTCTCGCGCTCGACGTCAAAGTGCTCAACGAGAACAAAGAAGAGATCGGTCTCAGAGAGAACGTGGACGAAGATATCGATTACGTTCCCGAAAAAGAGCAGGAGCTCGACGAGGTCGACGCATTCGATTTGTCGTCCGGAGAAGAGGAGGACGTATTCGGTATCGGAGACGAATCCTCGATGTTCGGCGAAGCCAGCCTGTTCGACGATATGGGCGACGGCGACGACGGCGATCTGTTCAATTCGTCTGACGACGACAACGAATAAGGAGGTAGCAGTATGTCAGAAGTAAATAATTTCGACTCGATACAAATAGGCGTAGCGTCTCCCGAAAAAATCAGATCCTGGTCTCACGGCGAGGTAACCAAGCCCGAAACCATAAACTACAGAACTCAGAAGCCCGAAAAGGACGGTCTGTTCTGCGAAAGGATCTTCGGACCTACCAAGGACTGGGAGTGCCACTGCGGTAAATATAAGAGAATCAGATATAAAGGCGTTATCTGCGATAAGTGCGGCGTTGAAGTCACCCGCGCTAAGGTCAGACGCGAGAGAATGGGTCATATCGAACTCGCTTCCCCCGTCTCCCACATATGGTACTTCAAGGGCGTACCGTCCAGAATAAGCCTTGCGCTCGATATGTCTCCGAGAGACGTCGAGATGGTACTGTACTTTATTAAGTATATCGTAATCGACCCGGGCGCGACAAATTTCGTCAAGAAGCAGATCATCGACGATAAGGAATACCAGGAAGCTCTCGAAGCCTACGGCAGCGGAAGTTTCCGCGTCGGAATGGGCGCAGAAGCTATAAAGGAACTCCTTACAGAGATAGACCTCGACAAGGAAGCGGAGGATCTGAAAAAGATCATCGACACCACCTCCAGCCAGCGTAAGCTCAAGGCTGTAAAGAGACTCGAAGTCATCGACGCGTTCCGTACGGGCAACACCCGTCCCGAATGGATGATCCTCGACGTTCTCCCCGTTCTTCCGCCCGAACTCAGACCTATGGTCCCGCTCGACGGCGGCAGATACGCGACCAGCGACCTCAACGATCTTTACAGAAGAGTAATCAACCGTAACAACCGTCTGAAGAAGCTGCTCGACCTGGGCGCTCCCGACATCATCGTCAGAAACGAAAAGAGAATGCTCCAGGAAGCGGTCGACTCCCTCATCGAAAACGGCAGAAGAGGTAAGGCGGTCGTAGGACCCGGCAACAGAGAGCTGAAATCCCTTACCGCTATGCTCAGAGGTAAGCAGGGTCGTTTCCGTCAGAACCTTCTCGGTAAGCGTGTCGACTATTCCGGTCGTTCGGTTATCGTCGTCGGTCCTGAACTCAAGATGTACCAGTGCGGTATTCCTAAGGAAATGGCGCTCGAACTGTTCAAGCCGTTCGTCATCAAAAAGCTGGTCGACAGCGGCAAGTGCCAGAATATAAAGAACGCAAAGCGCGTTATCGAAAAAGCAAAGGACGTCGCGGTATGGGATATCCTCGAAGAGGTCATCAAAGACCACCCCGTACTCCTCAACCGTGCTCCTACACTGCACAGACTGGGTATCCAGGCTTTTGAGCCCGTACTCGTCGAAGGCAGAGCTATAAAGCTGCATCCGCTCGTCTGCGGCGCGTTCAACGCGGACTTCGACGGCGACCAGATGGCAGTTCACGTACCGCTTTCCATCGAGGCGAGAGCAGAGGCGAGATTCCTCATGCTTTCCACCAACAACATTCTGAAGCTCAGCGACGGTAAGCCTATCGTTTCGCCGACTCAGGATATGGTCATCGGTTCTTATTATCTTACGATGATTAAGCCGGGCGGCCTCGGCGAAGGCAGACATTTCAGAAACCCCGCGGAAGCTATGATGGCTTACCAGCTCAAGCAGATAGACCTGCAATCGCTCGTCTATATCCGCGTAGAGAAAGAGATAGACGGCGTCAAGTATCATAAGAACCTGCACACCACGATCGGCAGAGTGATATTCAACCAGGCTATCCCGCAGGATCTGCATTTCGTGCCCAGAGAGACTCCCGAACAGAAGCTCGACCTCGAGATTGACTTCCTCGTCGGAAAGAAACAGCTGTCTCAGATCGTTGACAACTGCTTCAAGTATAAGGGCGCGACCGAGACTTCGATAGTCCTCGACAAGATCAAGGCGCAGGGTTACAAATATTCGACTATCGGCGCGGTCACGGCGTCCATCTTCGATATGCATATCCCCGACAAGAAGGGCGAGATCATAAAGAAGGCGGAAGAAAACGTGCTCAGCATCGAAAAGCAGTACAAGAGAGGTCGTCTTACCGAAGAGGACAGATACCGTCAGATCGTCAAGCTGTGGCAGGACGCGAAAGATGAGGTCAACAATCTCCTGTTCGACGAAAAGAGCGAAGACTTCCTGGGCGAGTTCAACCCGATATGGATGATGGCGAACTCAGGTGCGCGTGGTAACAAGAACCAGATATCTCAGCTTTGCGGTATGAGAGGTCTTGTCCGTGACCCGTCAGGTAAAGTCATCGAGCTTCCTGTCAAGGCTAACTACCGTGAAGGTCTTACCGTCCTCGAATACTTCATTTCGTCGCACGGCGGTCGTAAAGGTCTTGCAGATACCGCTCTTAAGACGGCAGACTCCGGTTATCTTACCAGACGTCTTGTCGATATCTCTCAGGCTATCATCGTCAACGAGCAGGACTGCGGAGATACAAAGGGCGTCGTAGTTACGGCTATCCCCGGTCTCGAACCGCTCAAGGACCGTATCGACGGCAGATACTGCATGGACGATATCGTCAATCCCGAAACGGGCGAGGTCATCTGCCCCAAGGATACGCTGATAAGCAGCGATATGGCGAAAGAGATCGAAAAGGCAGGCGTTACCGCTGTCAGGATAAGAAGCGTTCTTACCTGCCGCACCAAGCACGGCGTATGCGCTAAGTGCTACGGCAAGAACATGGCTTCGGGCAACCCCGTCAAACTGGGCGAAGCGGTCGGCGTCATCGCGGCGCAGTCCATCGGCGAACCCGGTACTCAGCTTACGATGAGAACCTTCCACACTGGCGGTGTCGCGGTCAGCGAAGACATCACGCAGGGTCTCCCGCGTGTCGAAGAATTGTTCGAAGCGCGCAAGCCTAAGGGTCTTGCACTTGTATCCGAAAAGACGGGTACCGTCACCGTATCCGAAGACAAGAAGACGGTCACCGTTACCCCCGACGACGGAAGCGAAGCGGAAGAATACAAGCTCAGCTTCAACCAGAAGGTCATCGTCAAGAGCGGCGATAAGATCGAAGCGGGCGACCCGATCACTCAGGGTAGCATTTATCCTCAGGATATTCTGCGTACCAAGGGCGTCAAGGGCGCGCAGGACTACCTCATCAAGGAAGTTCAGTCCGCATACCGCAGCGCGGGCGTCGAGATCAACGACAAGCATACCGAAGTCATCATCAGACAGATGCTGAGAAACGTCAAGATAGAGTCTCAGGGCGATACCAACATGCTCCCGGGCGAATACGTCGATATCTTCACCTACGAAGACGAGAACGAAAAGACCCTCGAAGCAGGCGGCAGACCCGCGACCGCGAAACGTACCCTCCTCGGTATCACCAAGGCGGCTCTCGCGAGCGAATCCTTCCTGTCTGCGGCTTCCTTCCAGGAAACGGCGAGAGTTCTTACCGACGCGGCTATCAAGAACAAGGTCGACCACCTCAGAGGTCTTAAAGAGAACGTCATTCTCGGTAAGCTCATCCCCGCAGGTACCGGCATGAAGCTGTACCGCAATATCGTCGCGGTTCCGCAGAATTCGGTAGGCAGCAACATAGTAGAGGAAGATATCTCCGCTAAGTTCGCGGCTGAAGAGGACATCGACGACTGATAGACCTTACAACTTAATAAATCGTATTCTATGAAGAGTGCGGGAGGGACGGACCCTGCGATCGCACAGCAACCCGACATCGGCGGGTGCTAAATTCCGCAAGATTACTTGAAAGATAGAATTACCGTTTGCGGCGCTGTCTTTTGAGCGCCGCAAATTTTTACGGAGAGATAAAATGAAAAAGAGATTGTTTACAAGCGAAAGCGTGACCGAAGGTCATCCCGACAAGGTCTGCGATAAAATTTCAGACAGCATACTCGACGCGTTATTAGCGCAGGATCCTATGAGCCGCGTAGCCGCGGAAACGTGTTGCAATACCGGCTTTGCTCTCGTTACGGGCGAGATAACCTCAAACGCGGACGTGGATTACGAAGCGATAGTCCGCAAAGCCGTTCTCGAAATCGGCTACGACGACGAGGAAAAGGGCTTTGACGGCAACAAATGCGAAGTCATGATAAGACTCGACAAGCAGTCTGCCGATATCGCTATGGGCGTAGACAGCAGCGTGGAAAGCAAAGTAACGGGCGACAATTACGACAAGATAGGCGCGGGCGACCAGGGTATGGTGTTCGGCTTTGCGTGCAACGAGACTCCTCAGCTTATGCCTGCCGCGATAACCTATGCGCACGCTCTCACGAGAAGGCTGTCCGAGGTCAGAAAGCAGGGCATACTCGGCTATCTCAGACCAGACGGTAAAGCGCAGGTCACCGTTGAGTATCACGACGACAAAGTGGCGAGGATAGAAGCCGTCGTAGTCTCTACTCAGCACAGCGAAGACGTCGATACTCAAACGCTCAGAAAGGACGTTAAAAAGTATGTCATAGACGCCGTTATTCCCGCTGAGCTTACCGACGAGAATACAAAGTATTTCATAAACCCGACGGGCAGATTCGTCATCGGCGGTCCTCACGGAGACAGCGGTCTTACGGGCAGAAAGATAATAGTCGACAGTTACGGCGGATATTGCCCCCACGGCGGCGGCGCGTTCAGCGGCAAGGACAGCACTAAGGTGGACAGAAGCGCGTGCTATATGGCGCGTTACGTATGCAAGAACGTAGTTGCGGCAGGTCTTGCGGATAAATGTCAGCTGGATATCGCGTACGCTATCGGCGTTGCGAAACCCGTTGCGGTGCAGATAAACACTTTCGGCACGGGAAAATACGACGACGAAGTCATCGCAAAGGCGGTCGCGGAGGTTTTCGACCTTCGTCCGCAGGCGATAATAGATACGCTCGATCTCAGAAAACCGCAATTTGCAAAGACGACCAACTACGGCCATTTCGGCAGAGAAGACTGCGGTTTCAGATGGGAAGAGACGGATAGAAAAGACGCTTTGAAAGAGGCGGTAAAAAAATACGCCTGACAGCGCGATTTTACTGTCAAATTCTTACGGATTGAGTTATAATAAAAGAGCGACGACGTTTTACGTTGCCGCTCTCGGTTTTTTTAACGCGTATTTTTACGGCGAACCGATTAAAGAGAAAATACCTTTAAAGCGCGTAAAACGAGGAAATAAGAATACATACCGATTTAAACTATAGATCGAATAAGGCGACAAATATACTGTCTTAAAATGAAACAAGATCTGACGGAGATATATGAAACTCAGCGGCACGATACTCGAAATAGTTTACAGAAACATAGAAAACGGCTACAGCGTCGTATGGCTGGACGTAAATCCGATGCCTTGCACCGCGGTGGGCGTATTTCCTCCCGTGACTGCGGGCGAGGTCGTCGAGGTCGAGGGCGAATGGGTCAACAACGCAAAGTTCGGGGAGCAGTTCGCCGTAGAGTCCGTCACGGTAAAGCCGCCGACCACTAAAGACGCGGTTTTCAAATATCTTTCCAGCGGTCTTTTCAAGGGTATAGGAGAGGTCACCGCGTACGCGATAGTAGAAAAATTCGGCGAAAACGCGCTTAACGTAATAGAGACCGATCCCGCGAAACTGGCTGAAGTCAAGGGTATATCCGTCAAAAAGGCGATGGCGATAAACGAAACGTATATGTCCCTTCGCGAAATGCAGGAGACCATCGTCTATCTGCAGGGATACGGAGTGCCGCTCAATACTGCGCTGAGGATATACAAAGCTTACGAAGCTTCCACCAGAAGGATAATCGAACAAAATCCGTACCGTCTCGTGGACGACGTGGACGGCATCGGTTTCATAACGGCGGACAAGATAGCCAAGCTGACGGGCATACCCGCAAACAGCAAATT
Organism: Candidatus Ornithoclostridium faecavium; assembly: GCA_018714045.1. Taxonomy (GTDB): domain Bacteria; phylum Bacillota; class Clostridia; order Christensenellales; family UBA3700; genus Ornithoclostridium; species Ornithoclostridium faecavium. The sequence continues at coordinate 8,534 of DVNX01000057.1, read as the reverse complement.
CAGGATAAGCGCGGCTTTGGTCTATATTCTGAAGGACGCGATGGAAAAGAACGGGCACACCTATCTTCCCGCGACCGAACTTATAAACGAAACGGACAAACTTCTTTCTCTCGAAGACGAGAACGTGGAGGAGCTTATAAAAGAAGCGCTCTGCGACTGCGAGGTGGAAGGCAAGATAGTAAGGCTGGAAAAGGACGACAGAGAGATAGTCATGCACGCGCGCAATTATGTCTGCGAGCAGTCTATCTCGGCGCATATCGTAAGCCTTGTCGGCGGAGTTTCGCTTACTCTCAACATAGATAACGACCTGGACGAATACGAAAAAGTCGCAGGGATAAAGTTGCACGAAAGCCAGCGCGCGGCAGTAAAAAGCTGCTTGGAGTGCGGCGTAAACGTCATTACGGGCGGCCCCGGTACAGGTAAGACGACGATAATAAGGTGCATAATAGAAATACTTAAAGCCCGCAACTATTCGGTATGCCTCTGCGCTCCTACGGGCAGAGCGGCTAAAAGACTGTCAGAAGCTACCGGGCTCGAAGCCAAGACTATACACAGACTTTTAGACCTGGATTTCACGGGCGGAAAGGGACATTTCACTTTCAACGAAAATACAAAGCTCGAACAGGACGTCGTTATCGTCGACGAGGTAAGTATGTGCGACGAATACGTTTTCAACGCGCTTATCAGGTCGATAAAATACGGCGGCAGACTTATAATGGTCGGCGACAAGGATCAGCTTCCTTCCGTCGGCGCGGGCAACGTGCTTGCGGATATAATTTCGTGCGGGATAGTGCCCGTAAGCTATCTTACGCATATCTACCGCCAGGGAGAGGACAGTTATATCGTCACCAACGCACACAGGATAAACAAAGGTCTTATGCCGATAATAGACAACAAGTGCAAGGACTTTTTCGTGGATAACAAAACGGACGCTACCGCCGCGCTGAATACTATTACGGATATGGTCTCAAGGCGTATACCTGCGTACGCGGGCGTTACGCCGCGCGATATCCAGGTGCTTTGTCCTATGAAAAAGGGCATAATCGGCGTAGAAAACATGAATATACGCTTGCAGGAGACCCTCAACCCGTTCGGCGGAAAACCGCAGCTTCAGGTCGGCAACCGCATTTTCAGAAAGGGCGACAAGGTAATGCATACCGTCAACGACTACCAGCTGGAATGGCAGAACCCCGACGATCTGACTACGGGCACTGGCGTTTTCAACGGCGATATCGGCTATATCGAAGAGATCGACGAAAAAGAAGTGTCGATCACCGTCGCTTTCGACGACGGAAAACGCGTAAGATACGGTCAGGGCGATTTCGACGAACTCACGCTTGCATATGCGATATCGGTGCACAAGTCGCAGGGCAGCGAGTTCCCCGTCGTTATAATAGCGGTGACCAGCGGCAACTATATGATCCTGACCCGAAATCTGCTGTATACCGCGGTAACGCGTGCTAAAAACATGGTAGTCCTCGTGGGCGCTACCGAAAACATAGAAAAGATGGTCAGAAACAACTATACCGCGAAAAGATACAGTCTTCTTTCAGATTTCATAAAAGATTCTTACGCAAGAAAAAACGGCTGAATATACCATACCAGACCAGAATAATACGAACCAGGTTTAAAGCGGCAAATTTTCGCAGCTACTGTGTTAAATGCCTTGTCCCCGTGTGACGGGGAGCATTAGTCGCTGTCGCGTATCGATACCTGTTAAACTTAGCGAAGCTTATACTGCTGCCTCAGGTACGGGAAACACTGCTTAAAACTGCACGCACCCTCAGGCGATGATTTTTATTGCGTTTTTCAGGAATGCTCACTTGAACACTTATAGTTTAGAATCGGAAACGGGCTTAAAGTCCGTTTTTTAATGCCGTTTTATACAAACTTTGTTAAAATATTGCAAAATACGCGTTCATGCCTCGTTCGGGCGGCTTTTCATATGCTTGACGGGTCGCGCGCGTTATGATAATATAAATAAGTGTTACAGACTGTTAAAAACGGTACTCAACGATCAAAGAGGCATTTTATGGGCATTTTATCTGCATTGTTCGGCTCCAAGGATACAAGGGAGCTCAATAAACTCAAAAAGACCGCGGACAAAGTCATGGCGCTGGAGCCTAAATTCCAGGCTATGACGGACGAGGAACTCGTCGCCTGCACTCAGCAGTACAAGGACAGATACGCGGCGGGCGAAAAGCTGGACGATCTGCTTCCCGAAGCGTTCGCTACCGTAAGAGAGGCGAGCTGGCGCGTGCTGGGAATGAAACATTTCTACGTTCAGGTGATCGGCGGTATCGTCCTGCATCAGGGCAGAATTGCCGAGATGAAGACGGGCGAAGGCAAGACCCTCGTCGCGACCCTTCCCGCATATCTCAACGCTCTCACGGGCGAAGGCATGCACATAGTCACCGTCAACGAATATCTCGCTAAATACCATTGCGACTGGATGGGTAAGGTCTTCCGTTTCCTCGGACTTACGGTAAGCTGCAACCTCCGCAGCATGAAGAAGCCCGAAAAACGCGCGGCATACAACTGCGACATAATGTATACGACCAACAGCGAACTGGGTTTCGATTACCTGCGCGACAACATGGTGATAAAAGCCGAGGACAGAGTACAGCGCCCGCTGACTTTCGCGATAGTCGACGAGGTGGACAGCATACTCATCGACGAGGCGCGCACCCCGCTCATAATAAGCGGAAGAGGTCAGACGAGCAGCGAACCTTATATTAAAGCAGACAAGTTCGTCCGCACTCTCGAACCGGGAAGATACGTCTGCCCCGAATGCGGAGAGGAACAGAGCGAAGAGTGGATAGAAAAATGCGGAAAGACCGTATATTGCGCTAAATGCGGCGCGGTATGCGAGCATACGGGCGATTTCGAGATAGGCGAAAAGAACAAGACCGTTTATCTGAACGAAAACGGCTCCGCGAAAGCAGAAGAATTTTACGGAATAGAGGATCTGTCCGATTTCGTCAATCAGAAGACCAAGCACTATATAGACAACGCTCTGCGCGCTCACTTTACTATGAAGCGCGAGGTGAACTATATCGTCGTGGACGGCGAGGTAATAATCGTCGACGAGTTCACGGGCAGACAGATGATAGGTCGTCGTTTCAGCAACGGTCTGCATCAGGCTATAGAAGCCAAGGAAAAAGTGCAGATAAAGGCAGAGGACAAGACCCTCGCGTCCATCACTTATCAGAACTTTTTCAGACTGTATAAAAAACTGTCGGGCATGACGGGTACCGCTAAGACGGAAGAGAACGAATTCGAGACGATATATAAGCTCGACGTCGTCGTTATCCCGACCAACAAACCGATGATAAGAAAGGACGAGCCAGACAAACTTTACGTTACGCACAAGGCTAAACTTCAGGCTATCGTCGAAGATATCAAGGATTGTTATCAGCGCAGACAGCCCGTACTTGTCGGCACGATAAGCGTAGAACGCAGCGAAGAGCTCAGCGATCTTCTCAAAAAGAACAAGGTGCCTCATACCGTGCTGAACGCTAAAAATCACGCTCTCGAAGCTGAGATAGTCGCTCAGGCGGGCAAGCTCGGCGCGGTGACCATCGCGACAAACATGGCAGGCCGCGGTACCGATATAATGCTGGGAGGCAACCCCGATTTTCTCGCGAAAAAGAAGCTGGAATCTGCGGGATACAAACACGATATCGTAGAACAGGCGACCTCTCACGCGCATACGACGGACGAAGAGATCTTAAAGGCGAGGAAGGACTACAAGAAATATTACGACCTGTTCAAGCAGGAAACGGATAAGGAAAAAGAAGAGGTCGTCGCTTTGGGCGGACTCAGGATAATAGGTACCGAAAGGCACGAATCGCGCCGTATAGACAACCAGCTGCGCGGCCGAAGCGGACGTCAGGGCGACCCTGGTTCTTCCGTGTTCTATATCTCGGCGGACGACGATCTTCTGAGAATATTCGGCGGCGATATGCTGAAAAACCTTATCGTCAAGCTGAGCGGCGGCGACGAAAGCATGGTCATAGAATCCAAGATGCTGACCAATCAGGTCGAGCACGCTCAGGCTAAGGTCGAAGACAGGAACTTCTCGATAAGAAAGCACGTGCTCAGTTACGACGACGTGCTGAACAAGCAGAGAGAGATAATATACGAACAGCGCCGCATCGTTCTGGACGAACTGGACGTGCACGAGCAGATAAAGGCGATGATAAAAGAGGTCGTCGCGAGAGTGTGCGACCCGTATCTGAACAGCAAGGCGGACTACACCCAGTGGGATTACGATGCGTTCAACAAAGAACTTGAATCTGCGGTGCTCCCCAAGGGAACGGCGTTTATTTCGGAAGAGTTCGTCGAGTCTCACGACGACAGGGATTCTTTCATTGAAGCGGTCACGGCTGAAGCCGAAAGAGTGTTCGAAGAGAGAATAGAAAAATTTAAAAACGACGGCATTCCCGTTGATCAGCTGGAAAGAGACGTTCTTTTGCGCGCGGTCGACAACCGTTGGACGGAACATATCTCCTCGATGGAAGAGTTGCGTCAGGGAATAAGCCTGGTCGCTTACGGACAGAGAGACCCCGTTCTCGTATACCGCAAAGAAGGCTTCGAAATGTTCGACGAGATGGTCGAAAACATTCAGAGAGACGTCGTAAAGATCATAATGAAGATAGAGATCAACGTCAGACAGCAGACCGCTCAGACTCAGCCCGACGCGGGTATGCAGACGGTGGAAAGACACGACGAAGCGCGTATTTTCGGCAATTCGGGAAAAAAGCCCGCTAAGCCGAAGGTGGAGACGGTACGCAAGGAAAAGCAGCCCGGACCCAACGAGCCTTGTCCGTGCGGCAGCGGCAAAAAATACAAGAACTGCTGCGGAAGAAGCGGTAACTATTACAAAGGCAACTGAATTAAAACTACTGAAAAATTTTAACGGAGAGATCTGATGATAATAATCGAACAGGCGAAGCAGGAACTCGCTTCCCTGAGAAAACAACTTGAATCCCTCGGCGAAGCGCTGGATATTGAAAACCTTGAAAAACAGCGTGCGGAACTCGCCGCGAAACAGGAAGCGGACGGCTTCTGGGAAGACCTCGAACACGCGCAGAAGGTAAACAAGGAAATGTCCAGGATAGAGGGCAAGATAGAGCGTTACCGCAGGCTTTGCTCAAAGGCGGACGATATAGAAGTTCTCATAGAACTCTGCCTCGAAAGCCAGACGGACAGCGAAAGCGAGGAGATACAGAGCGAGCTCGATTCTCTTGCAAAAGAGATAGAGCAGACCACCCTCGAGACCCTTCTTAAAGGCAAGTACGACGCGAACAACGCGATAATGACTCTGCATGCGGGCGCGGGCGGTACCGAGGCTCAGGACTGGGTCAGCATGCTTTACCGCATGTACACCCGTTACGCTGAAAGAAACGGCTACAAAGTCACCGTTCTCGACTCTCTTCCCGGCGACGAAGCGGGTATAAAAAGCGTTACGTTCTCGGTCGAAGGCGAAAACGCGTACGGATATCTCAAAGCAGAAAAGGGCGTGCACAGGCTGGTAAGGATATCTCCGTTCGACTCACAGTCCAGGCGTCACACTTCTTTCGCGTCGGTCGAAGTCATGCCTGAAATAGAGGGCGAAACTGAGATAAAGATAAACCCCGAAGATCTTAAGATAGATACGTACAGGAGCGGCGGCGCGGGCGGTCAGCACGTCAATAAGACGGACAGCGCGGTGCGCATCACGCATATCCCGACGGGCATAATCGTTCAGTGTCAGAACGAGCGTTCGCAGATACAGAACCGCGAACAGGCGATGAAAATGCTTATGTCCAAGCTGGTCGAAAAGCAGGAACGCGAACAGCAGGAACAGGAGCAGGAGCTCAAAGGCGAGATAAAGAAGATCGAATGGGGCAGCCAGATAAGAAGCTACGTATTCTGTCCTTACACGATGGTCAAGGATCACCGCACGGGTTGCGAAACGGGCAATATCACCGCGGTAATGGACGGTGACCTCGAAGAATTCATATTCGATTATCTCAAAAAATCACAGTAAAAACACGCGGCGCATACAACGCGCCGCTTTATAATCTATATCAATATAATATATATGCCTACCGATTACGTGAAAAACTGCGGGCTGCAGCTTGAAAAATTAAAAGACAAAGAGGATATAACGATACTCGCGATAGAGTCGTCGTGCGACGAGACCGCGTGCGCTATAACGCGCGGCAGAAAAGTGCTGTCCTCAGTCATCGCTTCGCAGATAGAGATACACAAACGCTACGGCGGCGTAGTGCCTGAAATAGCTTCCCGTAATCACGTTATGGCTATATCTCAGATAACTTCCGAAGCGCTCGGAAGAGCGGGACTCAAGCCCGAAGACATAGACTGTGTGGCGGTCACTTACGGCGCGGGACTTTTAGGCGCGCTTCTCGTGGGCGTGTCTTTCGCGAAAGCGTACGCTTACGCGCTTAACAAGCCTCTTATCGCGGTAAATCACATAAGAGGGCATGTAGCGGCGAATTATCTCGCGGATCCGCAGCTTAAACCGCCTTATATCTGTCTTATAGCAAGCGGCGGGCATACGGCAGTCGTCAAGGTTGACGATTACGAAGATTTAAAGCTTCTGGGCAGTACTCAGGACGACGCATGCGGCGAAGCGTTCGATAAAGTTGCGAGAGTTCTGGGACTTCTTTATCCGGGCGGCCCCGAAATACAGAAACTGGCAAAAGAGGGGAAACCCTCTGTGCATCTTCCGACCCCGCTCAGGAACAGCGAAGGTTACGATTTTTCTTACAGCGGACTCAAGACCGCGGTAATAAACTACGTGCATACCAAAGAGCAGAAGGGCGAGGAATTTTCGAAAGCCGACGTCGCCTGTTCTTTCCAGGAAAAAGCGGTTGAGATAATGACTGACGCGGCGGTAAGAGCGGCTGAAGACAACGAACTTAAGACGGTCGTTATCGCGGGAGGCGTCGCCGCAAACGAAAGACTCAGAGAGGTCATGAGACAAAAAGCGGAAAAGAGAGGTTTCAAGGTATATTATCCTCCGCTCGGACTCTGCACGGACAATGCGGCTATGATAGCTTCTGAAGCGTACAATCTTATAAGATCGGGAGCAAAGCCCGCGGATATAACGCTGGACGCAAGCGCGACCGTAAAGATAACCGACGTATCTCCGCGCGCTTGACGCGGTATTTTGCAAAAACAGCGTTTTCGACGCGAAAATTTATTAATTTTTTTATCAACGGGTTATCAATCGTTTGACAGAAGAAAATAATTTGTGTAAAATAAATTCCGCTATGTGTGGTATTATGCCGCATATAACTATTGGCACGGTAAAATTCCTTGAGGATTGAGCTGTTCCGACAAAAATAACACAGGAGGTAAAAAGTCAGATGCCAACAATCAATCAGTTGATTAGACAAGGCCGTGAAAAGCAGGTAAAGAAGAGCGTTGTTCCTATCATGCAGCAGTGCCCTCAGAAGAGAGGCGTATGCTTGTCTGTTACGACCACTTCTCCTAAGAAGCCTAACTCCGCGCTCCGCAAGATCGCAAGAGTAAGACTCGTAAACGGTATGGAAGGTACCATCTACATCCCCGGTATCGGTCATAACCTGCAAGAGCACAGCGTCGTTCTGATAAGAGGTGGTAGAGTAAGAGACCTGCCGGGCGTAAGATATCACATCATCCGTGGTACCCTCGACAGTGCAGGCGTAGCGAAGCGTATGCAAGCGAGATCTAAATATGGCGCAAAGAGACCCAAGAAATAAGGTCTGCCTGTTTAGTCGGAAACAATCAATCTAACAAGGAGGTAAAGAAATATGCCAAGAAGAAGTGGCGCATTCGTAAGAGACGTACTTCCCGATCCTATATACAACAGCAAGGTCATCACCAAGTTCGTTAACCAGGTCATGTGGGACGGCAAGAAGGGCACGGCTCAGAATATAGTTTACGGTGCATTCGATATAATCAAAGAAAAGATGGGCATCGAACCGATGGACGTTTTCAATAAAGCGCTTTCCAACGCTATGCCTGAGCTCGAAGTAAAGGCTCGTCGCGTGGGCGGTTCCACCTATCAGGTTCCTATGGAGATCAGAGCAGCGCGTCGTCAGACGCTCGCTATCAGATGGATCGTCATGTTCTCCCGCAAGAGAGGCGAAAAGACGATGGCTGAACGCGTTGCTGCAGAGCTCATGGACGCTTACAACAACACCGGTGCGGCTGTAAGAAGAAAGGAAGAAATGCACAGAATGGCAGAAGCAAACAAGGCGTTTGCTCATTATCGTTGGTAGTCCTTCGATAAAATCTTATACAAGAGGAAACATATATGGCGAGAGAATATTCGTTGGAAAATACCAGAAATATCGGTATCATGGCGCACATCGACGCAGGCAAGACCACGACCAGCGAGAGAATTTTGTACTATACGGGTATCAACCACAAGATAGGCGAAGTTCACGACGGAAGCGCGACGATGGACTGGATGGTACAGGAACAGGAAAGAGGTATAACCATCACCTCCGCGGCTACTTCCACTGCATGGAAGGGCT
>DVNX01000002.1 GCA_018714045.1 Candidatus Ornithoclostridium faecavium | reverse complement strand
ACAAAAGCCTTGAGGCTTAGTTCGTGAAGAATATGCGGTTGGCAAAAATTCGGTGAGTCTACAGACTCGGCATGGTAAAATGCCCCAGGGGGGCAAGCACAAACCACCAGCACGGCTGGTGGTTATGATTTCAACAAATCTCTTATTTTGAAAATTTTCCGTACCCGTGTAAGTTATCTGTTAAAAAGCATATCTGCAACGCTTTGGATTTTCCCCGCCCCGAGAAGAAGTATCATTCCGTTTTTCGAAAGGCGGGTCTTTATATAGTCCGCTGCCGCTCCGTAACCTTCCATATACAGGCACGCGTCTTTTTTCTTTTTCAGTTTCATATAAAGATCGTACGCGCTGCCGCCCTCGATACCGCTTTCTCTCGCCGCGTACGTGGGCAGGATAACAACCTCGTCCGCCCAATAAAAACTGTCCGCGAAATCGTCTATCATAGACTTTGTGCGGCTGAACGTATGCGGTTCGAAAAATACGGTTATATCTCCTCTCGTCATCACTCGCGCCGTGTCTATCGCGGCGGCTATCTCGTCGGGGTGGTGGGCGTAGTCGACAATCACCCTCGCCCCTCCGTCAAGCATCCCCTTACATTCGAAACGGCGGCTTACTCCGCTGAATCCCGAAAGCGAATTCGCAGCGTATACTATATCCAGCCCCAACCCGTCTGCGGCGGTAAGAGCCGCCAAAGCGTTTAGTATGTTGTGCTTTCCGTATACGTGCGTCGTATATCTGCCTACGTATTTCGAATATCGGTAAAGCGAAAAAGAATATATGCCGTCCTTATAGGTCACGTCGTCCGCGCGGTAATCGCATCCCGCATTAAAGCCGAACGTGACCTTTTTTACACCGCGGGGAGAAAACTCGTCCTTAATGCCGTAATCGACGACGAGAAGACCTCCTTCTTTTATATTGCCCGCAAAGCGTCTGAACGCGTCTTTGAGTTCATCCATATTGCGGTAGCAATCGGGATGATCGAATTTCATATTCAGGATCACGCCTATATCGGGCGAAAGCGCGAGAAAACTGCGTTTGTATTCGCACGCTTCCGTAAGAAATACGTCTCTTCCGCTGTCGGTAAGACTTATCTCTCCCCCCGGAAGATCTCCGCCCACATGTCCTATAAACTTTACTCCCTGCCCGCTCATTATCTTTGAAAGCATGGCAGTCGCGGTAGTCTTGCCGTGCGTTCCCGCGACCGCTACCGTACGTTTGCAAAGCCTTTCGATGAGCGCGAGAAACGCCTTCCTCTCCATTACCGTCTTGCGCTTCTCTCTTGCTCTTGAAAGTTCTGCGTCGTTTTCAGGTATGCAGGCGGTATATACGACCAATTCAGCCCTGTCCACGACGTCGGGAGAGCTGCCGCAATAAGCGTAAACGCCGTTTTTGCAAAGCGTTTCAAGCACCTGCGTATCCGCTTTGTCAGAGCCTGTCACGGTAAGCCCGCACCTCGCGCACAACAACGCGAGCGCCTTCATGCTGACGCCGCCGACACCTATAAAATGAACGTTGTGAAAATCTGTCAGATCAAGCATACAACATTATATGCCGTCAAAAGTTAAATTGTCATGATAAACCGCGTTTGCCTCTTATTTTTATATCTTCGTAAACGTCTTTTTTGTGCATAAGAAACAATAATGTCCGATAAAAAAATTAAATAATTTTTTAAGGTTTTTTTTATTTAAAATATTGTTTTTTATAAAATATTATGATATATTGATATTGTCAAATCTGAATCAGGGGAATCGTATGAAGATCACCGACATTAAAATAAGACTCGTTACAAAAGAAAACGACAGGCTCAAAGCCGTTGCTTCCGTCGTGTTCGACGAATGTTTCGTATTGCACGATATAAAGATCATAGACGGCAAACTGGGTCTCTTTATCGCAATGCCCAGCCGCAAGACTCCCGACGGAGAATACAAGGATATCGCTCATCCTCTGAATACGGAAACGCGCGATACGATAAACCGCGAAGTGCTCGCCGCTTACGAAAAAACGGTAGCTGAAGGCGCTTTAGCAAAAGAAGCTTAATTCAACAATTCTCACTTTTATAATACAACACCTCAAAAAAAAGGCGACTGCCATTGATTTTGCAGCTGCCTTTTTTGTTACATGAATACCGTATTTCTTTTTCCCGTTTTGTCTCAGCTTTACAGACGATCCTTTTCCATCATCTTGTAGAGTTCGTTGTAAATGGGAAGATTTCTTTCGTATATCTTCTTGTATACCCTGTTATAGAATTGCATATACTTCGCATGATTTTCTTCGATAGGCTTGAAAGTATCCTTTACCCTGACCATCTTCGAAACGGCCTCTTCTATAGACTTGTAGTAGTTCAAAGTATTGAACGCAACTATAGAACAGCCGAGACCGCTCGTCTCGTAAGTCTGCACGCGGTAGACTTCTCTTCCCATTATGTCTGCGGTTATCTGGCAGATTATATCGCTTTGCGATCCGCCGCCCGCGACGGCTATCCTCGTTATCTTGTTTCTCGAACGTCTCTGCAGGTTTTCGAGTCCGTCGAAAAGCGCGTAACCCAGACCTTCAATAATAGCCCTGTATACGTGAAGTCGCGTGTGTATATCCGAAAAACCTATCATTATGCCTTTAGCCTGAGGTGTTTTGAGTCCGGGTCCCCAGTACGGCTGAAGTATCAGACCGTTGCAACCGAGAGGTACGGCAGCAAGCTTTTCGTCCAACAGCCTTTCAGCCGACACCCCCAGTTTTTCAGCCTCTATCTTCTCGTTCAGCGCAAACTGATCACTGAACCAGGAAACCATCCAGAAGCCTCTGAATATCTGTATCTCGGGATTGAATTTTCCGTTTGCGACCGCTGTATACGCAGGCATGAACGTTTCAGGTTCAACGTATTTGTCCGTAGTTATTTCTACTGAAGCCGCCGTACCCAGACTTACCGACGCGACGTCTTTCGAAAGGCAGCCGTTGCCGACCGTTTCGCAAGCCTTGTCAGCGCCTGTCGCAATGAAAGGCAGCCCCTCTTTAATACCCGTTTCCTTACTGCATTTTTCTGTTATGTAGCCAATGATATCGCCCGGATCGACCAGCTCGCACATCTTTTCGACTGGGCAGCCGAATATGGGATAATTAAGCGCGCGTTTGCTCATCCAATCGCGCTTGCGGTAATCGTAAGGGAACTTAGCCGCCTGTCCCGCCCTGCTGTCTGCGAGCCTTCCGGTGAACTTGAAATTGTACCACGCGGTAGGCATGACTATCTTAGCCGTGCGCTCCCATACTTCGGGCTGATTCACTCTGACCCAGTTGGTATAGCTGGTACGCCTTGAGACCTTTGCCGTCTCCCCCATGCCGACTATAGCGTAAAGGCATCTGTTGAAAAGAGGCATAGGCTCAGGACAATTCACCTCTCGCTTATCCATCCATAATATCGCGTTTCTTGTCGGCTCTCCTTTCTCGTCTATGAAAAACAGGGAGTTTCTTATGCTCGTAGCGCAAACGCCGACAATGTCGTTCCATCTTTCGCCGACCGCTTTTTTCAATTGCAAAGATACCGTACATATGCCTTGCCAGCATTCGACGGGATCCTTTTCTGCTTTGTTGTCGTTCTGCGAAATATAAGGCGGTTCGTCGTGCTTTGTCTTTTCGATCAGATTTCCGTTCAGATCGAAGAGAAGAGCCCTCGTACTTTGAGTACCTACATCGAAAACCAGAATAAGCGGATCAGTCTTGGGCATTTTCTCCTCCTTTTTCTTCGAGTTTGCGGTAGTCGACCTTGCCTATCTGCGTAAGCGGCAGTCTGTCGCGGAATTCCACGACTTTGGGTATCGCGTATTTAAGCAGTTTTGCTTTTATCTCTGCTACTATCTTTTTTTCGAGGGCGTTGACGTCAACTCCTTCGACAGGCTGAACGATAAGCTTTACCGCAGGCTTGCCGCCGCTGCTCATAGCGACTACGCAGCTGCGTTTTACTCCTTCCGTCTTGTTTACCACGTTCTCTATTTCCTGCGGGAACACATTGTTGCCCGATATCTTGATGACTCTCTTTTTGCGGTCTACGAAATAGACGAAGCCGTCCTTGTCTATCCTGCCCATATCGCCTGTGCGCACCCATTTCGCGCCGTCGCAGACGAAAAACGCGTTTTTTGTAGCCTCTTCGTCCCCGTAGTAGCCCGTCATCATCGTGTTGGAACTTATACAGAGATTGCCCACGGTATCGCAGGGAAGCGGATTGTCGTCGTCGTCGAATATCCCGAAACGGGTATTCTTGAACGGTTTTCCGATAGAGCCTTCGCGGTAGTTTTCGGGAGTGTTAACACAGCATATTCCCGCCTCCGTAAGTCCGTAACCCTCGTTGAGTCTTATAGGATTCCCCGCCGCCTTCGTAGCTTCGTAAAACCTCTCTTTGACGCTGTTGCTCAGCTTATCTCCGCCGCAGTAGCAGTGTTTGAGACGCTTTACGTACTTACCTCTGAAATATCCAGAATCGATCATCTTCGCGAACATATTCGGAACGCCTGAAATAAAGGTAGCCGACGTGCTTTTAAGCAGTTTGCATGCGCGCTTGGGCTCGAACTTGGGCATAAGCACGACCTGACCTCCCGCGCATATGGTCGTATGCATGCATATCCCCAGCCCGAAGGTATGGAATATCGGCAATACCATAAGCATTCCGTCCTTATCGTCGACAGGCTTTCCGCCTATAAGCGCCAAGGCGTTGTCAGCCAGACAGTTGAACGCGGAGTTATCCAGCATTACAGTCTTCGAATCTCCGGTAGTACCGCCGCTGTGCATATACACCGCTATGTCTGAGCCTTTGATATCGGGATACGGCTCGACTGTTTTTTCAAACGGCACTCTGCCCTTTATTATATCGTCGTATTTTACTATGTTTTTTCCGCGCTGCGCCTTTCTTTTCTCAGCCGTTGCAAGCTTATAGAACGGCTTTAACAAAGTCGGAAGATAATCCGCCGCGCTCGCCAGTATTATCGGGATATCCGCGTCTTTAAGATACTCGGCGTACTTGGGATAAAACTCCTCGAAAAGCACAGCCGCGCAGGCGCCCATATCCTTTATAAACGCGCGCAAAGCCTGTCCTGTCACCAGCGGATGAACCGCGTTGACCACCGCGCCCGTTTTGTTTATCGCATAAAACGCAATTATCGCGTCGGGTATGTTGGGAAGACACAGAACGACGTTTTTTCCCTTGCCCGCGCCGACAGAATGCAAATAATCCGCCAGAGTGTCGCAATGACGGAAAAACTCACGCTCGGAGAGCGTACGACCGTAATACGATATGCATTTGTTTGTACACGGCAGATGCGCAGTGTTATCTGCGAAATGCCTGTACATGGACTTATCAAAATACTGCATTAAGCAACCTTTCGAGTTTATTTTCGGCGTTGAATTGTATTCTGTCCATCTTCTTACCGTAAGCTATCGTCATAACGACGAGTTCGACGACGAAAGCCAAGCCGAAGCCGACCGTTACGTCCGAAAGATAGTGGTGCCCGTCAGTAATGCGGGCGATCATTACGACTGCGACGAACAAAGCAGCGACAGAGAATATCTCCTTTTCTCTTCCCCTGAACTTATCGGATATACCGCAAAGAGGGAGAAGCAGGAACAGCGTTCCGCCGAAAGCCGCATGTCCCGAGGGAAAAGAATCTCCGTCCACACGTACGAGTTTATACCACGGAGAGAACGCCGCGTCCCCCACCTGAGTATCTACGTAACGCGCCCTTCCCCATATCGTCTTGAGAAGGAATACGGCTACGCCTATTACGGCGACGGAAAACAGCGCGACAAGCGCCCATTTTTTGAGCAAAGCCAATTCTTCCGCTTCAGCCTTTCTCATCGTGAAATACGCTATAACCGAAAGAGGAACAGACAGCACCGCGCCTATCGCGAGAGCGATCGCTGTGCTCGAAAAGAGCATTTCGCCGAGATCGATGAACGCGAGTATTCCCGCAAGATAGCCGCATATATAAAAGAAATAGCGCTTTGCCTGTTTCTTTTCTGTTTTGGCAGCTCCTTCGCCAAGCGTGAAACACGCAAAGACCGCGATCACGAACGCAGGCATTTTGCCTATCGCCTCGTATATCTTTCCGAAAGCGTTGTCGCGGAAATACAGAATTTCAGAGACCTTCTGATCGAACAGAGTGCCTATCGCGAGCAACACAAGAAGCGCAGCCAATATAAAGGATGACCAGACGTATATTTTTTTACTGTTCAAGACTTTCACCTTCCTCATCTTTTTTATCCGCTATGCGGAAATTATATTTGCCTTTACCGAAAAAGATATATCTGCAAAGGACGAATATCAGATATGTTACGTAACCGCCGACGAGCACGTCAGAAAGGAAATGAGCGTCGTCGACTATCCTCGCTATCGCAACGACCGCGGTAAAAGCGAAACAGCATACGTTCATGATTGCTCTTACCCGTTTTTTATTCAGCGCGGGATAAATATCGCACAATACGCAAAGCACGAATACGTGCGCGGCACTGGACGTATGCCCTGACGGAAACGAAGTGTAATGGTAGTCCGGGTTGGGATTTTCTCTCCCGATATTTATCTTATACCACGGCGTAAAGCCGTCGAAATTACCCTCTTTCAGCATATCTCTGTATCTCATGCGGCAAAATACGTTTTTGCTTATCTGTATAACTGCCAGCGTGACCAGCGTAAACACGATGAGGAAAACGCCGTACTTGAACAGCTTGTTCATCGTCTCTTTTTTTACCAGTGAACCAACCCACAGGCTTACCGCGCCTATGCCTGCCGCCCCCGTGAGCGAAAAACCGAGAAGGTGCGGAACGTCGGTAAGTTTAGTCCCGGCATAGAAAAAGAAAAACCAACCGCCGAAAACAGCGAGACAACCGACTATGCGTATAAGAACGCGTTTATATTCTTCATTAAAATTCTGAGCGTTGAAAAAAACTATAACTCCTCCGACAGGCACGGCGAAATAAGCAGGAAACTCTCCTATTATAGCGAAAAGATCCGCAAAAAAGCTGTCGCCGTCGGACAGAGCGTGATTGATTTCAAGGTCGTACTTCGTCGCGACAACCATAAGCGCGATAAAGAACGCACAAGCGATCGCATTGATCGCCCAGAATACTTTTCTTGAAAATCTGCCGTCTTTTTCCATCAGTTTACCTCTATGCAAAATACGTGCCCTATAATATTATATATTTTTTTATCTTCATAATCAAGTACTTTGTGAATTTCTTCGCGCACGCGCGCATAATGTACACATTATGTTGGATAAAAAGTATCTTTGGACAGACCTGTAACCGTTCAGGATACAAACCGAATACACGCGCTATCGCGCCTATTTAAGTAACAATCCTTATAAAGTTCGTTTAATATTGCATCAGGTCTATCATGTCATCGCTTCAGGCATTTAGTTTCTGCATTCTGTTTTGAAGTGCAAAAAAATATCCGCCCTTTCGGACGGATATGATTTTTGCTTTTTCAGACGATCAGAATCTTGCGAGATACTCGTCAAGGTCGGTCGGGGTAAGACCCTTCTCGGTCTCCTTGTAGGAGAAGTATCTCGTGGAGTTAAGACCGATTCTTACGGTTATTTTAAGTATACCGATTTTGAGTCCCATATCGTAGGATTCCTGGATATCGACTTTCTTGATAAAGCCGTTCGGGCTCATCGTGACGTTGAGTTTGATCGTCGTGAACGCGAAGCTGTTGAGCATGTCGCCGGGAATCTGTCCGTTGAGCATGTACATCATCTGTTCCTGATAATCTTTGGTGGACAGATCGGGATCGCCGACTATAGTGAAGGTCCAGTCTCCGTCAGCATTCTTAACAGGATCGGTGCACTGATCCGCGATGACGGTATCCTTGACGAGGTTGTACATCCATATCTTGGTGGGATCTGCAGAATAAGCCTGCTTGTACTCTTCGATACTGTTTTTTGTTTCGGTAGCATTGAAAGTCTTGCCATCCTTAAAGAACATCGTGTAGCTTCCGGTCTTTTCGTCTTTACCTGCGCCCATATCGCTCTTGTCACCGTTATGGAACTTAATGGTCTCAGCATCTCCGGCTTTGCTGTAAGAAGTCTCTTCCCAGATGAATATATCGATAGGCAGAGAGGATTCGCTCTTGTTGGTACCGGACTGGTTGTCGCTGAACTGACGATAGTCGCCGTTTGCGTTGCCGTCTCTGATGGTCATCGACTGAACGAACTGAACGATCGTGAAAGCACCGACCTTTGTATCAATGGAACCTTCGCTCAAAGAAGCCATATAATCAGCACCGTAGTAGTTGGCAACGCCTGCAACGAGCATATCTATTGCGGACATATCTCCGTTGATCTGAACGGTGGGGGTAAGACCTGCGGTATCGCCGAAACCTTCGGTGTAACGGGGTCTTGATTCTGCGTTTTCAGGAACCTTATCGTCACCGCAACCAACGAAGATAACGGTTGCAAAAGCTACGACAAGCATAATTGCGATGATAGCAGTAAACTTTTTCATATTCTTCTCCTTTATAATAACTACCCTTATACTTTCATGGGTCAATGTATATTTTATCTTAATATTTTGTAAAAATCAAGTAAAATTGGCTTATAATTATGTACACTTTTGTAAACAAATTTTTATAATGTCCATAAAAATATTCTGAAAGCGCCGAAAAAACGAGAAACAAGCTTTTTACAAAGGATTTTGACAGTTGAATATACTTTCCGCAAAGATGAGTTCCGGCTTCGTACGGAAAAATAATATTTGACATATCGATATCCTTAATGTATTATGATAATATTCGTGCAAAACTGTACGTATCGTTAAGAATTGTCAAAAAAACAACAAGGAAATATCTTATGAGTAGTTATTTTATAACGACTGAAGCGACCAGCGATTACCCTTCTTCTTTGAAAGAAAAGGATTTCGCGATAATACCGATGTCTTACAGCGTATGCGGTAAAGACTTTGACGGCGACAAAAACAAACTCACGCCCAAAGAGTTCTACGACGCGTGCCGCAACGCAAAGACCAAGGAAGACCTGCCTACGACCGCAATGGTCACGGCATATACGGCAAAAGAGTTTTTCAAACCGATACTCGAAAAAGGTCACGACATAATACACGTAGGCTTCTCTTCTCAACTCAGCGGCACGTTCGATCAGCTCTGCGCCGCAGCGAGAGAACTCAGAGAAGAATTCCCCGAACGCAGGATAACCGTCATTGACTCCAAAGCTGCTTGCTTCGTAGAAGGACTTATCGCCTATTACGCTCTCCGCGCCCGCGATAGCGGTGCAAGTTACGAAGACTGCGTAAAGCTCGTAGAAGATCTTTCCGACAAATCGGCGGGCTTCTTCACTATCGAAGACATAAACCACCTCTGCCGTACAGGAAGAGTAAGCAAAGCCGAAGCGTTCATAGGTTCTACCCTGCATATAAAGCCGATATTGCATATAAATCCCGAAGGAAAACTTATCCCCGTGACAAAAGCGATATCCAAAAAGCGCGCTATGCGCGGAGTCGTCGAACTCGCAAAGGAAAATATGCTGCCCGCAAGCGAACAGAAGCTGGTCGGCATAGGTCACGCGGACGCATACGAAGACGCTTTGGCTCTCGAAAAAACGGTTAAAGAAGAACTCGGCGTTGAAAACACGGTGATATTCGACGTAGGTTCAGTCATCGGCTCTCACGTAGGCGCGGGCATGCTGGCTGTCGTCCTGCTGTGCAAAAACAAAAGCGTACGCTGAATCTGATTTTAAGCAAACGAAAAACGGAGCTTTACCGCTCCGTTTTTATTATGCCTTGATTTCCCGACTTTAAATGCAACGCTTTACCCTCTTTACGCGAAAGCCTCTCTTTAAATCCGCTATCTTTCTTTGTCAGTTATCCCGATTCGTTTCCTTGTCTTGCCGATCGGGTTCGGCTACGAGTTCCCGTCTCTCTTCCTCAAGATTTTCCTTCTTTTCACCGCCTGCGGTTTTTTCCGCATCGTCAGAAGTCTCTTTTACGACAGAGGTCTCACAGCCTGCTTCTGCACCGCTCTCCGCACTCGTTTCATCCGTTTTCTGCTGTTCACGCTTTTTGTTTCTGCGCATCTTTACGGCTACCATCACGATGTAGAAAGCAAGCACGATGAGAACTATTATAAGGAATACGGTCAATATTATATCGACGTAATCCTTAAAGAAATACGTCAGCGTGGTGACTATCGCTCCTGCAGTGAGATTGCCCAGAAGTACGCTTACCAGAGCCTTCCAGAACGGCATATCGAGAAAAGCCGCTATCGCGCTGCCCGTCCATGCGCCCGTAAGAGGAAGAGGCACGGCGACGAACGCGTAAATGCCCAGCATCTTCTTTTTCATTTTTTTAGGATCGTTTCTTTCCGATTCCTTGACGACCTTATCTGCACGTGAACGGAAATTGCCTTCTACCGCAAGAGCGAGAGAACGGAACCATTTTGTCTTTTTCATCCAGTCCAGCACGGGTCGTAAAATGAGAAGAAGCACGGGACATACGAGCGAAGATCCTACCCACGCCCAAAGGAAAGCTTCCCAGAGCGGCATTCCCATGGCGACGCCGACGGGGATGCTCCCCCTCAGCTCGATTATAGGTATTACCGCGATGACGATGATCGTAAGGATATCGTTCTGTATCGTATTTTTAAAAAAGTCGATGATAGCTTCTGTCATATATTCACCTCATCTATTATATATAAAAAACCGAAGTCAAGTCAACGATATGACCGCATTATTATTTTTTGTTGCATTTAGCGGCGTTTTATTCTAAGATATAGTTATGCAAAAATTATTGAGCTTAACAAGAAAAGCGATAAACGATTACAAAATGATAGAAGACGGCGACAGGATCGCTATAGGAGTCAGCGGCGGAAAAGACAGCACGGCTCTTCTCGCCGTACTTGCCGCATACAAGAGATTCGCGCCCGAAAAGTTCGAACTTCTCGCAGTCAATATCGACCTCGGATTCAAAGAAACAGACGCCGCGGAAGTAAAAAAGCTGAAAGATTACTGCGAAAGCGTAAACGTTCCCCTCATTATCGAACACACGCAGATCGCTCAGATAATTTTTGAAGAACGCAAGGAAAAATCGCCTTGCAGCCTTTGTTCCAAAATGCGCCGCGGAGCGCTGAATTCGGTCGCCGTAGCCAACGGCTGCAACAAACTCGCGCTTGCGCATCATGCCGACGATATCCTGGACACCTTCTTCTTAAGCCTTTTGCACGAAGGAAGACTGTCTACTTTTATGCCCGTGAGCCATATGGACAGAACGGGAATAACTTTGATAAGACCTTTCATCTACGCAGAAGAAAAATATCTTGCGGGTCTTTGCCGCAGATACGATCTGCCGATAGTTCACAACCCCTGTCCCGAAGATAAACACACACGCAGAGAAGACATGAAAGAACTCGTGGAAGAACTTGACAAAAGATTCGAAGGAAGCAAAAAATTAATGCTTTCGGCACTGTTCAATCCTTCCCGCAACAACCTGTGGGACAAGAGTATGAATTACACCCCGTCAAACGGCAAATCCGACGCAAACGAATAGCAGCGAAACATTTCAAGCAAATAATTTCACGTACCCGTGTTTATTAAACACGGGTTTTCTTTTCTTCGTAAAGTCTTTTCGTGCTGTCTCCTCCCCTCAAATGTCTCTCTTTCAGATTGAGATCGAGAACCTGTTTTACCTCTTCGTAAAGCACGCCGTCGATATTTTTAAGTTTTTTCGTCACATCTGTATGTACCGTGCTCTTGCCTACGCCGAACACTGCGGCGCACGCGCGCAGAGTCGCATTGTTTTCCACTATATACTCAGCTTCTCTTATGATTCTCAAATCGCGGCCGTCCCTCATGATCCACCCCTCGCTTTCTCTCTTTATACGGTATTCAGGGCAGACAACGATTATGCACCGAACGGATATCCCGACCTCTTCTTACATATCGACATACGTTCATATCTTCACACGCGCCCGCTCAGTCCTATCGTATGAACGTGTGACGATATACCGATAAGTTCATATCTCCATATGAGATACCAGACCAGAATAATACGAACCTGCCCTGAGGCGCGCCTTTTATGCGTTTTTCAGTGATTCTCGCTTGAAAATATAATAATATTATCTGCGCTCGCCTCACATAAACACGCATTAAAAATCATCGCCTGAGGGTGCTCGCAGTTTCAAGCTGTGTTACCCGTACCCGATTGCATAATGCGAAGCCTTTCAACGCTCCACGGTCGCGGGGCGACTGCCGTATAGGCTTCGCTAAGCGTAAACAGTAACGATTCGCGACAGCCGACTAATGCCCCCGCCACGCGGGCGACAGCCGACTAATGCTCCCCGTCACACGGGGACAAGGCATTTAACGCAGTAGCTACGTAAATTTGCCGCTTTAAACCTTGTTCGTATTATTTTGGTCTGGTATAATTAACGGGATTTTATGGCGATCATTATGCCGTGATACGAAAAAAATTATCAGACAATAATAATTTGGACAATCGCGTTTTAATATGATAGAATAATATTAAGAAAACACGGATACTCGTTATCCGCGGCGGGATCCGCCGTTAAGGAGGTATTATGTTTGACAAAAAGCACGCGCCGCAACTGGCGATATTCGCCGTATTCGTTGCGTTGCTTATCGCAGCTGCCGTATTGTGCGGAGTTTATGCCGATATCTGTTTCGACAACGTCTGGACTTTCGTAGTTACGGCGATAGCGTTCCTCGTACTGGCGGTCGCAATATTTATGTTCCTGATATTCAACGACGGATTGTTTTTCTCTTCGACCGCGATGACGGGCGTGTTCTGCACGGCGCTTGCCGTATTGCCGATAGTCGGACTCATCGTGACCCTTTTTGAGGTGGCTTCCGGCACGGACGCGCTTATAAGCTCAATAGTTTTGCTGGTGCTCGGCGTAGCGTTCCTCGTATATCTGATAGTCAAAGCACTCATTGTGGACCTGTTCCAACCGATAGCGCTGAATACTCTCAATATGATAATGCTTATAGCGGGTTGCGTGTTCATGCTGGTTGCGGCTCTCGTCGCGATACTGACAAAGGCTTACGTTCTCTCTACGGTCATTTCGGCAACTCTGGTACTGACGATGCTTGCGGGCACAGCATGGGCGAAAAGTCAGAAATACGGCAAATTCCATAATATCGAAGGCGGACCTTACCTGCTTTTCGAGGGTAAGACGGACGGCTATTCCGCTTACAGGATACCTTCTCTTATCGTAATGGATAAGGATATACTGAACGAAAAATGCGGCACGCATTTCAAAGATAACGTGCTCCTCGCGCTGGTCGAGGGCAGAAAGAATTCCGCTCACGACGTCGGCGTTGTCGATATGCTGGGTAAGTTTTCGCTGGACGGCGGCAAGACCTGGGGAGAGCAGAAGATAATATTCACTTTCGGCAACGAGGTAGGAAAGTACGGCAACCCGACGGTAGTGCTCGACAAGGATACGGGACTTCTCAATATCGTACATATGAGCGCGACCAAGGCGACGGGCTTCAATTACAGTACCTTCAATATCCGCGGTAAGATCAAAGACGATCTGACCTTTGAGTGGGAAGAGCCGATAAACATAAGCCTGCCCAAAGACCCCAGCATAAAGAGGGGAGCGGCGGACGGCGTAAGAGCCGATACCCTTATGGTAGGACCGGGCAAAGCCGTACAGATTAAGAGCGGTAAGTACGACGGCAGGATCATTGCTCCCGCGAGCAACAACGGCAGTTCGTTCGTAATATACAGCGACGACCACGGTCTGACCTGGAAGAGAAGCGAGGTCGCGGGCAGCGGCAACGAATGCGAAGCGGCTGTTCTCGACAACGGCGAAGTCGTTATGGTCGTAAGAGACGGCGCGGGCTGCTGCAACTATCATCCCAGACAATTCCAGAAGCTGTCTTACTCCAAAGACGGCGGCGAAACGTGGTATATCAAGGAAAAGTTCACGACGCTCAGGACTCCTATATGTATGGCTTCTCTGTATAATGCAGGCGGAAAGCTTCTTCTGAGTTATCCCGATTCTTTCCACACCAGGGTCAATCTCTCGGTAGGAGAGACGACGGACGGAGAGACCTGGACGAGCAGGCTTATATACGGCGGCGCGGCAGGCTATTCGTGTATGGACGGAGACAAAGAAGGCAACGTATACGTGCTTGCAGAGATAGGCAAGGTCAACTACAGCGACGCGATAGGCTTTGCGAAAATCGATTTGAAATAAAATACGGTTGCTGCAAGATATCTGTATTCAAAGAGGGCGCAAAGCCCTCTTTTTTTACGCCGTCGTTGTTATTTTATTGGTATTGTAATGTGCACGCGCATATCGTGAGCTTGGCTATGATTATGTTTTCTGCCTTTGTATTCTGAATTTCTCATTATCGGATAAAAATAAAGTTTTGAGGGAGGAAAATTGTGATGCCGTCGCGACTGAGAGACGATGCGTGACAAGCGCTTAAATAAAGGTTTATCTTTTCTGCGGCGTTGCTGATGTCAAAATGGCGCATATTCTACAAAAAAATTGAGATAAGAGCCGATTTTTTTAAACGAAATTTGTGACAAAGTCTTGCATGTTATTATATAATATAGTCAGTTTTTTTCAAGGAGCTTACTATGATAAGATTAGGCATTTCAGGATACGGCAACCTCGGCAGGGGTGTTGAAGCTGCGGTAATGCACAACCCCGATATCGAACTCAAAATCATCTTTACCCGTCGCGATCCCGCGTCGATAACCCCGATAACCAAGGGCGTAAAGGTGGAAAAGGCAGAAAACGCTGCCGCGTATAAGGACGAAATAGACGTGCTTATCCTTTGCGGCGGCTCGGCTACCGATCTTCCCGTGCAGACTCCGCAGTTCGCGGCTATGTTCAACGTTGTGGACAGTTTCGATACTCACGCGAATATCCCCGCGCATTTCGAAGAGGTCGACGGCGCGGCTAAAAAGAGCGGCAAACTTGCGCTTATAAGTTGCGGCTGGGATCCGGGTATGTTCTCGATAGCGCGCGTCTACGGCGACAGCGTGCTCCCGGGAGGCGCGACCTATACGTTCTGGGGCAAGGGCGTAAGCCAGGGACATTCGGACGCGATAAGAAGAGTTGAAGGCGTCGTCGACGCAAGACAGTATACCGTGCCCGTACAGGCGGCTCTCGACGCTGTAAGAAGCGGTAAAAACCCTGAACTTTCCACGAGGGAAAAGCATACGAGAGAGTGCTACGTCGTAGTAGAAGAGGGCGCGGATAAGGCGAGAATAGAAAAGGAAATAAAAGAGATGCCCAACTATTTCGCAGATTACGACACGACCGTGAACTTTATTTCACAGGAAGAACTGAACGCGAAACACAAGGGCATACCTCACGGCGGTTTCGTGATAAGAAGCGGCAAAACAGGGGCAGACTACGAATTCAACAACGTTGTCGAATATTCGCTCAAACTCGACTCAAACCCCGCATTCACTTCGAGCGTACTGGTCGCTTATGCGCGCGCAGTCTCCAGAATGAGCAATGAAGGCAAGACGGGTTGCGTGACAGTTCTCGATATACCGCCCGCATATCTCAGCGCGAAGAGCGGAGAAGAGCTCAGAAAGATCATGCTGTAATAAAAACAATACATATTCGTCCGCTCCGATACGGGGCGGACGTTTTTTTGCAAATCGCGATAAGTAAAGGGGGTATAAGCGCTCTACGTATCGTAGAGAGCGGTTTTTAGGGCTTTGTATTGACAAATATCGGACTCGGATAATACAATAAAACCGAGGAAAGACCTCTGAAAGGAGTTTTTAATGAACGCAATGCGGGAGATAGGCGAAAAGATCGCCAAAAAGAGAAAGGAAAAGGGCTGGACTCAGAAAGAGCTTGCGGAAAAGCTGTACGTCAGCGACAAAAACGTAAGCAAATGGGAGTGCGGCAGAAGCGTGCCCGACGTATTCATGTTGAAAAGGATGGCAGATCTGTTCGGCGTAAAGATCGAGTATTTCGTAAAACTCGAAGGTGACGGTGATTTCATGACGGACGTCGGAATAAAGATACGTTCTTGCAGAGAAATTGCGGGATATTCTCAGGCTGAGTTTGCCGAAAGGCTGAGGACTACCGAACAAAACGTTATCGACTGGGAAAACGGAGAAGCGCTCCCGGACGTATTTTATCTTAACAAAATGTCTGAGCTTTTCGACTTTCCTCTGGAAGAACTGATTGGATTCGAAGCGATCGAAAGAACCGATGTAAATGTAGAAAAACGAACACGGGCAGGAAAAATTTGTTTAACGCTGCTGCTTTTGCTTGCATTAGCGCCGCTTCTTGTCGCCGTGATAGCGAGGATATTTCTGCCCGCGACGATACCCGCTCATTACGACTCAAACGGAGAGATAACCAGGTGGGGCAGCTCAAAAGAGCTTGTGTCGATTGGCGGAATATATTTCCTTATCGTTGCAGGCGGCGGGCTTGCGGTATATCTCGCGCTGGTCAGAACGCATTATCCCGAGGTGAAGGCGTGGACGGTGTGGACGGCGGGAGCGGTTTTCGCGGCGGTTGCAATCGCGTTGACGGCGATTTCTGTGAGCATTGTCAGAAAAGATTACGCGGCGTGCGTCGAAGCGGGTTATCTTCTTCCCGAACATTCGAAGTTCAACGAGTTGTTTTGTGTTATAGTAAGTTCGCTATACGCGTTCTGCGGCGCTATCTGCATATTTATCCCCAAGAACGCAGTCATAGGCGTAAGGATACCTTATTCTTTTGTCGGGGAAAAGGAGTGGGCGTTCGTCAACGCGTTTACGGGCGCGTTTATGTATGCCGTTTCAGTCGGTATGATCGTTATAACGGGACTTCTCGATCTTCCTTTGAATTTCGGATTCTTATGCGCGGCGATATTCGTGCCCGTCGTCGTGACGCTCGTCGCAGCGTTCGCAAGCGTTAAGTTGCATAAGAAGATAAAAGCGGATAAAAAGAGGGAAAGAGAGTTGTTCAAGTAAAAATCCGATATTAGCGTAAGTTTATGCCGTCGCGACCGTCGCGGCGGCTTTTATTATGCGCGATTTATGGACTGTATGCGCGCGTTTATGGATTTTTGAGTCGTTGACACCATACGCGCGCTTTGTTAAAATTAATATCAGAGGGAAGTATTATGAATTTCAAAAGAGTTTTTATTGTTCTTTCGGTAGTATTTGCGATCGCTTTTACTCTGGTTTTCGCTACGGCTTGCAAAGATAAGACGGTTAACGGAGATACGTACAGCGG
Organism: Candidatus Ornithoclostridium faecavium; assembly: GCA_018714045.1. Taxonomy (GTDB): domain Bacteria; phylum Bacillota; class Clostridia; order Christensenellales; family UBA3700; genus Ornithoclostridium; species Ornithoclostridium faecavium. Next base: position 20,356 of record DVNX01000002.1, on the reverse strand, counting down.
CGCTGAGTTTGAAAACGACGCGAAGTCGTCTTTTGCGACCACGTACAACGAGCTTTCCGCAACTAAGGTCAACAACAATCAGATCTGGCGCAACGGTATGGTCACCGGCAACGGCAGACAGGGCGCGATAATCGCAGGATCGCCGTACAACGATACGGTCATTTTTCAGAACATACATTTTATTCTGCCCAATAAAAATCCCAGAGAAAATCCCGTCTCTTACGACGAACTCGAAACCGTAAGACAGAACATAATAAACGGCAGGGACATAACGGACGATCAGCCGTATATGGACGTCTATTCCTATCACGCGGGCGCTATCCTGAGAATGGCGCAGACGGATAAAACAGCGGCGGAGACGGAGCCTTCTGAGTATATGAGATATACCGATTACGACACCGCGCAGGTCGGTACGCGTTATACCGACGGGGACGGACAGTGGGACAGGCTCACTTTTACGTCCAAAGCGGACGACGTGACGATAACTCAGCTTACCGCTTCGTCGACGGGAGTTAAACTGAACGTGACTTTCTCTTACGACAGCCTTTCGACTATGCCCAACTTCGGCAAAGAGGGCGACGTTTATCCCAGCGAAAAGGACATAAGGTATAAGAGGACGACGGACGATAATCTCGAATATCTCGGCTTTGTCGCGCATTATCCGTCCTATGAGGGAAGCGAACTCAAAGACGGCGGTTACGCTACCGTAAGCTATATATTCTGCGAGGGCGGCACAAAAGAACTCGTGACCGTCGAAGGCAAGGAAGAAGAACAGTTCGTCGGCGAAGAGATAACGGGCATAAAGATAACGGGCGCTAAAAAGATATACGTTATCACCGCGTCCGGCCGCACTTACGATATGGGCGCTTACGACGAGTTCGCTGAGCAGGAAAGTTACGACCTCGAAACCGCTTTGAGGGAAAAGGTAAAGGCGGTAGCGGACAAATATACGAGGGACGGCGTTTTCTATTACAGCGAAGCGCTCAAAAGCCATACCGATATTTTTACCCCTCAGTACAACGCGGTCGAATTTTCGCTGGGCGCGGACATAAGCGTTCCCAACGAAGACCTCACCTCTTACAAATTCAACAATACCACGATAAACAACACCTTGGCGGAAAGGGCGTATTATTCGGGAAGATACGCGTATCTCTGCTGCGCGGGTACGAGTACCAGCAGACTTTTCGGTATGTGGACGGGCGAGTGGGTGCGCGACTGGGGCAGTAAGTACACGATGGACGCGAACGTGAACTTACAGACTTCGTCGATGAATACGGGCAACATAAGCGACGCATACGTCGGTTACGTCAATTTCATATTGAGGCAGGTCGACGACTGGATGGACAACGCTTACGCTTCTCACGGCTACGAGGACGCTATACAGGCGCCCGTCAACAGCGACGGCGATATGGCTCTTCTGACAGAAAGCTGCTATCCCTATCCGTTCAGATACTGGAACGCGGGCGCGAGCTGGATGCTGCAACCTTTGTACGAGACTTTGATGTGCTACGGCGACGTAAAAATACCTCTTTCAGAAGAATTCGACCTTCAAGATCTGCGTGCGGTGCTTTCAATGACCAACGTGCCGCTTACCGACGCGAAAGTCGCGGAGATAAAGGAAAAAGGATATCTCGATTTAAGAAGCGAGATACTGCTTCCCCTTCTTCTGAAATCCGCCAACTACTGGGATCAGCTGATGGTGCCTCAGTATTACACGGACGCAAACGGAGACATTCACTACGAAGAAGGAAAGACTTCTCTTGCGGAAGGGGAGACCTTTTGCATAATCCCGTCTTATTCGCCTGAAAACAATCCGTCCAACTATCCGTCTCCGTCCTGCGCGAACTCCGCTATCGATATCGCGGCGTGCAGGAACAACCTGGAAATGCTCATCGAGATCTGGCGTTCGGTAGATCCGACGGCTGACGTGAGCAAGTGGGAAAGACTGATGGAAAAGTTACCGCCCTATCTCTACGACGAAAGCGGAGCGATAAAGGAATGGGCGGCTAATCAGTTTGAAGAAAACAACACGCACAGACACTTAAGCCATATGTATATGGTATGGCCGCTTTTCGAAACGCAGGACGACGAAGCGCTCCGCGACGCGGCGATACAGGCTATCGAAAACAGAGCGAGCGAAAACGAGGCAAGCCACGCGTTGATACACCGTTCGCTTATCGCGGCGAGACTCAAAGACAGAGAGAGCGTGACGGATTCGCTTGTCGGGCTGATGAACGGTTACACGGAAGAATTTTCTTTAAGGATAAATACGATATATTACAACTCGCTTATGACCAATCACCATACCAACAGGAGCAGCTGTTACTGTACGGACTTTGCTATAGGCTATCTCGGCATGATAAACGAAGCGCTGGTATATTCCTATACGGGCAAGATCGAAGTGCTTCCAGCGCTTCCGACGAGCGGTTTCGACGAGGGCTATATAAAGGGGATAAAGTGCCGTACGCGCGCAGAGGTGACAAATCTCAGCTGGTCGCTTAAGACGGGTAAGGCGAGCGTTACGGTAAAAAGCGATATCGATCAGACGATAGAGATATCGTGCGGGCTTTCGTCAAAGACTGAAAAAGTCACCCTTAAAGCGGGCGAAAGCGTTACGGTCGAATTCGATATAAAAGGATGATAAGTCGCGGCGCGTACGTTTTACGTGCCGCGCTGCATTATAAAGGAGATATATGAGAAAAAATTTGCAATAGTTCTTGTCGTCGCGCTTATACTGACTTTAGCGCTTTCTGCCTGCGACGATAAGGGGAAAAAGATAGATTTCCCCGAAATGAAAGAATATTCGCTGACGGAAGGTGCGGGCGAGCACGTTGCCGACGTACCTTACGACGAATATCTCAAGACGCCTGCTTTTACTGACGATATGTATACGAAAGAGTAGAAATATATCACGGCAACGACGTTCTTCATGCAAACATGAACGGATATCCCGAAATAACGCGCGTTTCTCATATGTATTTCTTGTCTCACGAAACGAGCCGGTATTACGATATGCCCGTATACGGACTTTATCTGTACAACGTCGAAAACGTGAAAGCTACCTCTTTCAACGTTATTGAGAGAAGCGCAAATACCCGTCCGTTCACCAATGCGGGTGAATTCGACAAGCGCGACGGCATAGTAAACTCGTCTGTCAGTTCGGATTTCTGAGCGTTAAGGCGTTAAAAGGCACAGCAAATAAATTCAAACGGATTGACACGCGCGTCCGTTTGGTGATACATTTATTACATAAAAACCAAGGAGAACAGATATGAAACAAGATATGATAGTTATTCTCGACCTCGGCAGCGAGAACAACTCCGCGCTTGCAAGAGAGATAAGAGCGCTGGGCGTTTACAGCGAGATTTATCCGCACGATATCACCGCGAAACAGCTTGCGGCTATCCCCAACGTAAAGGGCGTTATTTTAAACGGCGGTCCCAACAACGTTATAGACGGCGTTAAGATCGACGTCGCGGCTGAAATCTACGGCGCGTCCGTGCCTGTCGTAGCGCTTAATCACGCTACCGATAAGTGCCCCGCGATCAAGGAAGGCGACCTTAAATCCTTCGTATTCGATACCTGCAAGGCTGAGGCTAACTGGAATATGCAGAACTTCATCGACGACCAGGTGGAATTGCTCAGAAAGCAGATAGGCGACAAAAAGGTGCTCCTCGCGCTTTCGGGCGGCGTTGACAGCTCCGTCGTCGCAGCGCTTCTCATCAAAGCTATCGGCAAACAGCTGGTGTGCGTTCACGTAAACCACGGTCTTCTTAGAAAGGGAGAACCAGAGCAGGTCGTAAGAGTGTTCAGAGAAGAACTGGGCGCGACCCTTATATATTCTGACAGCGTGGACAGATTCCTCGACAAACTCGCAGGCGTAGCCGATCCCGAAAAGAAGAGAAAGATCATCGGCGCAGAGTTTATCAGAGTGTTCGAAGAAGAGGCGAGAAAGCTTGACGGCATAGATTTCCTCGCGCAGGGTACCATCTATCCCGATATCGTAGAGAGCGGTACCAAGACGAATAAGATAGTAAAATCCCACCACAACGTCGGCGGTCTTCCCGACGACCTTAAATTCGAGCTGGTCGAGCCGCTCAAATATCTGTTCAAGGACGAAGTCCGCGCTTGCGGCAAGGCTCTCGGTCTGCCCGACGATATGGTTTACCGTCAGCCGTTCCCGGGTCCCGGTCTCGGCGTAAGATGCTTAGGCGCTATCACCAGAGACAGACTGGAAGCTGTAAGAGAATCTGACGCTATCCTCCGCGAAGAGTTCGCTAAAGCGGGCTTGCAGGGTAAGGTATGGCAGTATTTCACCCTTATCCCCGACGTCAGGTCCGTCGGCGTGAGAGACAACGCGCGTTCCTTCGAATGGCCTGTGATAATCCGCGCCGTAAATACCGTGGACGCGATGACCGCGACGATAGAACACGTCGACTGGAACGTTCTCGACAAGATAGTCAAGAGGATAATCACAGAGGTAAAGGGCGTCAACCGCGTATGCTTCGATATGACCCCGAAGCCGACAGGCACCATCGAATGGGAATAATCATCTGAAATGCAATAAAGATACGGGCGAAGGTCCGAATCTTTCTTTTTTATAACGGAGAGACTTTATGAGAAGATCTGACAGGGAGATAAAAGATTTTGACGAAATTGTAAAAGTGCTTGAAAAGTGCGACGCCGTGCGCCTTGCGTTCAATGACGGAGAATATCCTTATATCGTTGTGCTCAGTTTCGGTATGCAGGTAAAAGACGGGCGCCTCACGCTTTATTTTCACAGCGCAAAGGAAGGAAAAAAGATAGATCTGATAAAAAGAGAAGGCAAGGCGGCTTTTCAGGCGGACTGCGCTCACAGGTTGGTTTTCGACGAGAAAAAGGGCAGCTGTACTACAGAATACGAAAGCGTAGTCGGTTGCGGAGAGATAGAGTTTGTCGAGGACGAGAAAGAAAAGATACGCGCTCTGGACGTGCTTATGGAGCATTACAGAGGGGAGAATTTCAGATATTCTGAAGCGGTCGTGCCGATGACCGCGGTGTTCAGGCTTGAAGTGAAGAGCATTTCCGGAAAGAAGAGTAAAAAGAAGTGATCTTAACGAAAAGGCGAGAAAAATCGTACACTTTGTAAAATAAGACACTTACTTTATTAAATTGTCCGTTGACACGCGCGCGCAATAATGGTAAAATATATGCGTAGATTTGAGATGGTATGCCACAATTGCGCCATCTCGATTTTTTTTAAAACAACACAGGAGGATTGTATTTTATGGCAAAAAGAAAGAAAAGCAAGGGCATAAGCACGCTTTCCCTTATTCTCGTTCTGGTGATGATCGTAGGAGCGGCGCTTGCGTTTACAGGTCTGTTCCTCGACTGGACGACTTCTACGACGAATGTTATCGTCGGTTCTCTTGAGAGCAATTCTACGCTTCAGGACTGGGCAGATCTTAACGAATCCATGAACAAGCTCGACAGCGAAGTCAAGTATTTCGTTATGACAAACCTGTTCGCAATGATATCTGCTGCGGCGGTTGCGGCGGCGGCAGTTCTGTTTATCCTTAAACTGGTGATAAGACTCAAATTGCTGGGAATTATCGGCGGCGTTGCGGGTATCATAGGTCTTGTATGCGGTATTCTCGCGATAGTGTTTACCGTGCTGATGGGCAATGAATATTCTGCAGGAAACGAAACGCTCGGCAATGCGGTAGCTCCCGCGATAGGTTGCTATCTGCTTATGGCAGGCGGCATACTCGGCGGCGGTGCGGCTATCGGCGCAGCGGTAAAGAGTTAGTAAAATTGAAAACATACAAGCGCTTCGCGGCAAATTGCTGCGGGGCGCTTATTTTTTGGCAGATAAATTATTGTTTTTGTGAAAAAGAAGGTAAAAGAGTATTGCCGTGACCAGCTTATCTTCGCAATAAAAAAAAAGACCGCGAAAGTCGGTCTTTTTCATATCATTATTGAGATAGAAACTTATTTTATTCGTTCGACGGAAGAAGATATTCAGATAATATTTCGGTTATTATCGCATAGCCGTCTTCTGTAACGTGCAGACCGTCCGCGGTCAGACTCTCGTTTAAATTGCCGTTATCGTCGGTAAGAGAGTCGTGCACGTTGATATAAGTGCAGCCCAGTTCTTCGCAGAGAGGGATCAGAGCTTCGTTTATTTTGAGTATATCAGAATTCTTGCGATCCGCTACGCTGTTAAGATAAACGGGGCGGGTGTAAGGATTGACGGGATAAAGAGATTCAACGTATATCTCGCAGTCGGGAAGAGCGGTCTTTATCCTCGTCAGGATCTCGCGGATATTAGAGACGATTTTTTCAGGAGTAACGCCGTGATTGAGGTCGTTCGCGCCGCCCAGAAAAACTATTCTCGACGGTTCGATAGCCAATACGTTGCTGTCGAGCCTGTCCAGCATACCGTCCGTGGTATCTCCCGAAATGCCTCGGTTATAATTCGTAAAATCGGGGAAAGCCGCGCTTGTGTCGTAGAATTCGGTAAGAGAATCTCCGAAGAACACGGTCTGACCTTTTTGTGCAGATAAATTCATTTCGTCGTACTTTTTGGCTTTAAGGGATTTGTTGCCCAGTATCGTAAACAAAATATCGCCGTAAGCTGCGTAATAAGCAAGAAAAATGCTCAATATCAGCAGCAACAGCACCGCTGAGGCAAAGAATACCGTCAGCTTTGCTTTTTCGCCTTTAAAATTATTTGACATACCCGTTTTCTCCATAGTTATTGCAAATCCCCGAACGTTTTCATATATCCAGATTATAGCCCGAAAACGCGTCTGATGTCAACACCCGAAGCTTATGCGCAGACTTTTTGACTGTAAAAATGCGGTAAAATACCTGTAAAAACGCGATTTTTCAACTTATAAACGCCGATTTTAACGGCTTTCTCGATTTTCCTCTCATATTATTTTATAAAATATATACAAAAACAAAAAAGTATGTTATAATAATCTAAAATGAAATACTCTCGACAGGAGACGTGTGGATGGGAAAAGTTGTAAAAGATCTTAAGCTGAAAAAGGTCGGCTCTGAGTCTAAGTCCGAAAATGACGAACTCTATTCTGCCGGCGGCTATTATCTCACTGAAAGGGATGCGGACAGAATAAAGAGAAAAAAGAGCAGAAGGCGCTTTTTTACCGGCTTTGCATGCATCAGCATAATCATAGCGATCATCGGCACGCTTATTGCGGGCGCGTTCGTCGCTTGGGATTACGATCTGATAGACGATAACGGCGGAAAGGTGAGTCTTAAAGACATGACGGGACTCGAACTTCCCGAAGCTGTCGGCATGATCGCCGATCTTTACGGCGACGGTTCGGGCGTGGTCACCAATCCTTACGACGAAAGCGATCTGGACAGTTTTTACGTAAGCCTTAAAAAAGGTCTTTATCTTTCGGAAGAATGCGAGATCTCTATAACGGATATCGTCAGCGGACTTCTTTCCCAGATGACGAGCGGGGAGAATTCGGGCGAAAATTCAGAACAGACGCTCACCAACGGCGGCAAACTTATCATGGCTGACGAAAGCGCGCCTGAGATAGGAGACAACGGCTCGATAACCGGCAACAAGGCCCTTGACGATCTTCTCGAAAGCCTCGAATTCGATTTCAGCGTTCTCGAAAACAAAGATCAGGAGACTCTCGAAAAGGAAATGCTCGAACTCAGCGACAAAGAGCTGGCGGCAGTTCTTAACGAGGCGTTCTCTTCGATAACGGAGCTTGACGCTCTCAAAAAGATAGAGACGGATTACGGCGTAAACATTGCTAACGTGCTTTCAGTCGGGCAGGTCATCATCGATCAGGCTACGGTTCTCGAACAGGAAGACGTCCGCGTCCGCGCGACTATAAAGATAAATCTTCGCGACGCTGCGAAAACCGCGCTGACAAACAATAAGGATCAGCTTCTTTCAAAGCTGTTCGGAGAAAACGTTCCTTCGATCGTGAAGAGCGTGGCGGATATCATTCCTTCGGTACTGCCTGAAACGCTTTACGTTACCGCCAGCGTATATCCCAACAAGCAGACGTGGTCTGCAAACGTTGCCGTCAACGATATGGACGACAAGCAGCAGGCGGCTATAAATAAGTTGCTGGATAAATTCCTGGCTACTACCGACGAAGAGGGAAACAACGTTTCCTTCATGCAGAGCATAAACGCTAAGGTCTACGACACTATCGTCAAGATAAACGATCTGATCCCGATAAACTTCACCGCGACGGGAAGCGTTGACACGAAGCCGATACAGGCTGTCATCAATATGCTGGGCGCTGAAAACCTTACGCAGGGCGATTTCCTCGCGCTTATCAGAGACGTAAAGCTCCCGACGGCAGAATCCCTCGGCGTGGACGGATTTACCGAAGAAGCTCAGCTTAAGGCGGCTAACGCTTTCATAAACGGTGAATTCAGCGAAAAGTATTATTTCAACAACACTGTCGAAGGCTCGGCCGATGAATATTTCATCACCGCGAGCAACCTGTTCACTAAACTCAATACGTTCTCTGAAGACGAAGAGACTCTGAAGAGGATAGAGATACGCGATAAGATAGTCGCGGGTCTCGATTACGGCGACGGCGGCGCTTTCAGACCTTTTGCGGACGAAGAAACGCTGGCAGCGCTCCTCAACGGTTACCTTAAAAATCAGGAATACAAGGTAGAGAATATGGAGCCGTGGATAATGGACGTTACCTGCACGGCTACGGGTACGGACGACGTCAAGGGCGATTATTTCACTCTGACGATAACCATTGAACTCGATCTTACGGGCAATATCGACGCTCAGCTGGGCGACAACGAGAGCATGAAGAGACTGGTTAAACAGCTTTTGCCCGACTCGATCTATGTGTTCCTTACTTATACGCAGTATGCGGGCACAGACGAAAATCCCAGCGCAGCTCTGGTCGACATAAATAAGAAAGGCAACGAGATGAGCCGTCAGCATTTCGAAACGCTGATGAGCCTGCTTAACGCGGTCCAGAAGAAGGGCGGATCGTCGGGAGAGGCTATCGAGGGCGAAGACCAGATCGAAGAGGTTTCGAACATGACTTTCGACGATCTCGAAAAACAGCTCAACGAAAAGATATACCAGGCGTTCACGGATATAGAAGCGAACCTGGGCGCGGAGATAGAATTCGTGTCGGGATCGGGTTCGGCTAAGGGCGGCGCGGTGCTTCCCAATATATTCGAGGTGCTTGCCGCAAACGAAAAACTCAGATACGATCCTGAGCAGGACGCGTCGATGACCGAAGAGGAGTTCAACACGGCTTATAAGATGGACGGCGCAGAAATGTATCTGATCCTGTCTCAGACCTATAAATACGACCCCGAAGCCGAGGACAGCGACGTAAAGACGAATATAGACGAGACCGTCGCGGCACAGGGAATAACCTCTTTCGTGTCTGAGATAGACAGCAAATATTATATCGATACCGACGTGGAGGGAGAGGACTGGTCGGCAAGCAATATCGAGACAATGCTCAATACGGTCAGCGGAGAATATCAGACCAGACTCAGAATGAACGCGACCGACGGTAAGAGCGGACTTCTGGACGATACGACCGCGTACGACCTGCTCAGACCTTATCTCAGTCAGTACGAATTCGCCAACGTCGTCAACGAATCAGGCAAACTCGACAATCTCATGCAGATATTGCCGTCGAGCAAGGTCGAATATATCCTGATATATATTGACGATGAGACTGGACTTCCCAAGATAAGAATGAGGATAAACGGCGATATCTCGTTCGACAACGTAACGGGCGAAGGCGCAGAGGCGGTTGAGCAGAATAAGAAATACGAAACGCTGTTCCCGTACGACGTGGATATCATCGTTGACATATCTGTGACCTATAATAACGACGGCGATCCCGTTTACGACGCAAAAGTAGACCTCAACGATATCGGCGACGATTATCTGGATAAGATGCTGTTCTTCGTAAAGCGTTTCTCTGGTCAGTCAACTGTCGGAGAAGGCGAAGATAAACAGGATTTCAGCAAAGAAGGTCTCGAACTTACGATCGAGAGCAAACTTACCGCGGCTTTCAACGATATGAACGCGGACGGCAGCGTCAGCACCGAATTCGTTGAAAAGGACGCGACTGAAGGCGGACTCGAGTTTTCGACCGTGTTCGACCTCGCTGTCAATAAGATATATACAGAGGTCGGAGAGGAAAAGCCCGCAGGCGAAACTATGCGTTCTACGATAAAGGGCTTGCACGCGGGTCTCGAGGGGTACGCTCTCTCGAACCGCGGTTATGAATCCCCGATAGACGAGACGGGCACCGGTACCGGCGATTCCACCTTTACCATCACTCCTTCGACTGACGGAACTTCGATAACGATAAACGCACAGTTCCTCGACGCATACATGAATACAAAGATGACAGGCGCTCAGTTTGAAGAGATCGTCGGAGGCAACGCTGAGGATATATCCTTCTATCAAAGTTATATACTCCCGAAATATAACAACGGAACCACGGAAGAAACCGATCAGACAAACGCGATCAGGGCTTATTACAACGAAGGACTTTCGGGCGAAAACGTAAGAATAGACGCCGCGACGTCATATCTTCTCGTCACTCTCGAAGTAAACACGGACAATCTGTTTACGGGAGAAAACGCTACGGGCAGAAACAATAATCTCGTGCCCGATACGATCTACGTCAACGCCGTCATCGCTATCCCTGAAGATCCGAGCGGCGATTCGCAGGCTCTGACGGAAATATTCGTCAACCGCATGACGGACGAAGAGTGCCATATAATGAACAGGATACTCAAGAACGCAGGTTACGAAAAAGATCTGTTCGGCAACGAGGTCGGGGAGGACGGATTGACAAGTACGCAGAGAATGATAAATAAGATCTTCGAAACGGAACTTGTAAATTACGATTATGAATACAACTTCTCTATCATGGGACAGCCTATGACGGGTAGTTATAAAGTAGTGATCACGGTCGAAGACGTAGTAGACGCAAGCTTTGTATGGTATTGCTCTCTGTACGATCCCAAAGCGGTAAGCGACGACAGAAAACAGTATATCATTGACGAGGTATCTTATTTCGACGGGAAAGATAACGTCAATAAGACCTTTGACGGTGTAGGTGACGCCAGAAGATACGGTATCGCATATCTGCGCTACGAGCGTACGCTCAGCCTTGCCGACGCCGTATTGTAAAAGGTTGCGATAACGGTTTTACGGAGAAAGATATGAAAAAATACGACACATTGACAATAGGGCACATTTCGCTCGACTACAATATCGACTATCTCGACAATCAGATAATCGAAGTCGGCGGAGCAGTCATCTATTCGTCTGCGGCGGCTTACGCAGGCGGATACAATGTCGGCGTGGTCACAAAGGTCGCGCCCGAGGATAAGGACAGGCTGAACGAATTCGTGATAGACAAAGAGGATATATTCTATATTCCTTCTTCGGCAAGCACGTCGATACGCAATAAGTATCACACCCCCGACAAGGAAAGGCGCACCTGTACCTGCATAGGACGGGCAGATCCTTTCAGAATAGACGACATTCCTGAGGTCGACTGCGACGTCTATCATCTCGCGGGACTCATATACGGCGATTTCGACGGAGAGCTGATAAAGGCTCTGGCGGAAAAAGGTAAGGTCGCGGTAGACGTTCAGGCTCTTCTGCGTCATGCAGATAAAAAGACGGGCGCTATGTATTTCGAGGACTGGGCGGAGAAAAAAGAGATATTGCCTTATATAACCTATCTCAAAACAGACGCCGCGGAAGCGGAAATACTCACAGGTCAGCCCGACAGAGTCGTCGCGGCAAAGATGCTGCATTCCTGGGGTGCGAAAGAGGTCGTGATCACTCATAATACAGAGGTCATCGCTTACGACGGCGAAAAGCTGTGCGCTTGTCCTATAAAGGCGAGAAACCTTTCGGGAAGAAGCGGAAGAGGCGACACCACGTTCGCGGGTTACATTACAGAAAGGATAAATCAGCCTATGGATAAGGCTCTCTTGTGGGCGACCGCGCTCGTTTCCAATAAGATGGAAAAGCCGGGACCGTACAGAGGAACACGCAAGGACGTAGAGGCTTATATAAAAGAATTTTATCCTGAATTCAAGTGAGGCATTATGAAACATACGTATATGACAAAGGGCACGTGTTCGCGCCGTATAGATTTCGAGCTTGACGGAAACGTCGTTAAAAACGTCGTGTTTTACGGCGGTTGTCCGGGCAACCTTATAGCCATACCCCGTCTCGTCGAAGGAATGACCGTCGACGAGGTCGTCGAAAAATGCGGCGGCGTCAACTGCGCGGGTAAGGGCACGTCGTGCGCAGACCAGCTCGCAAAGGCCGTTTTACAAGCATATAGCGGGAAAAATTGAAATTTTTGCCTGCGGTTTTTCATTGACATAACACGGGCATTGTAGTAATATAAGTATACCGCTTTTTGAAAAGCATAGTGTGATCAGGAGGAATTTATGAAAATCGACGACAAAAATAAATTCTCATACAGCGAGAACGAAGAGTTTGAAGATCTTTCCGAATTCGATATCGAAGAGGAAGCTGAAGAGGTCGTTCCCGCACGTGAGGTCGTCCGCGAGGTAGCCGCTTACGAAGAGCCGGCGTACGAAGAAGAGTCTGCTGAAGAATACGCAGAGGAAACGGCTTACGCAGAGCCTGCGGATTACAAGACCGCCGTCGGCGTCGTCGGAAGCATCGACATCCGTCCCAGCTTTATCGAAAGACTTTCAGAAATGGATGAAAGCGTTATCGAATGGCACTCTCAGCTTCAGGAACATCTCACGTCTTACCGTAAGGTCAAGAGCCGTTACAGCGCGCGCTGCGACAGCTACCGTATGGGCAGAGACCTTCTCGCGAAGATGGCTATCGGCGGCAAGACTCTTAAACTTTATCTGGCGGTCGACCCTGAAGACGCAGCTCTCGACGACGGTAAATACCATCAGCGCGACCTCAGCGAGACCAGCGCGTATCAGGAAGTTCCTTTCATGCTTCCCATCCGTTCCAACCTCGCGGTCAGAAAGGCATGCAGGGTCATCGATTATATGATGGAGAATTTCAATATTCCCAAGAGGCGTCCTCGCAGAAAGAGAATGCAGGATCTGCAATAATTCCAAAAGAAGTTTTTCCGCTCCTTGACGGGAGCGGAATTTTTTTATAGTTTTTTTGCATTTAAATTTCACTCGCTTAGACGATACGTACAGTCATAATAAGACGTTTTTCTGAATTTATAAACAACGTATTTATACTTTTTAAAAGAATATTTAATTTTAACTGAAATAATAATTTACGCAAAAGATCGAAACAGATAACAAATCAGTCAATATGTTATAAAAATTTCAACAATTTATATCTGCATTGATGCCGTGCAGACGTAATGGTAAAATAAAGGAGATATTATAACATGCGGAGTAGAGCAAGATGGAAAATATGCCGTTATGGAAATGGGTAAGCGTAAGTTTGCAGAAAGTATAGAACAAGGATTGTACGCTCAGGTACGATAATATCGTCGGGGACGGAAGCAGGGGATTTTCTTACCTTCTTTACAACAACGTACGGGGAACGAATTATCCTCTGTGGTACAGAGACAATGCGGCAGCTTGAGCTGAAGGATAATGCGGAAAGAGAGGAGAAGGACAACGTCTGAGCTGTGCTCAGACATGGCGGAGCGACCTGAATTTGCGCCTGCAAATGATATAAGAAAATAAAAAAGTCCGGGAAAGCGCGTCTCCATTAGGGATTTTTAGTACATTGTAAAAGGGTAGCAAACTTGCTACCCTTTGGCTTTTTTGCTTTGCAAAAACACACGACATTGCTTGCAAAGTATAGTGTGCTATACTTCAATTTTTTATACAGCTAATTATATGGGCAAATTCTATTTCCTTTACCTCTATATTAGAAAACCCTATCTGTCTCAAAAGCCCACATATTGTATTCGGGGTATCTGGAAAAATCGTAATTCTGCTATAACCTGTATTTATATAAGTTTGCTGATTTTTATCTATCGATAATACCGCTTTGCCTTCTTGTTTTAGCAAACTGAAGATTTTCGTTAGAGCATATTCTTTATCTTGAATATGCATAAAAGTTAATGTGGAACAAATCACGTCATACATTTTAGTAAAATCATAATTGAGAAAATCACCGTCAATGAACGTTGCGTTTGTTTCCTTCTTAAAATGATTTCTTGCTACGTTTATCGTTTTTTGCGAAACGTCTATTCCAACGTATATTTTACATAAATCAACGATTTTTTTAGCAATTCTACCCGTACCGCAACCTATTTCGAGAACAGTTTTATTTTTATCCAAGTCAAGAAGATTGATAAATTCTTCTCCATCCCACTTGTTCATATATTCGGATAATAATTTCCCGTCTAAAACAGGATCGTTGCCGTTTTCTATAAGTAAATCGTAATGTTTTGAAACGCTAATCATTTTTTGCCTTTAAGGTTTTACAAGAAGAAATTAGCATTTTTCTTATAACCCCACAATCGTTATTAAGTTTTTTATATTGTTTTTCTTCTATATAACCTGTTTCAAATAATAGTTCTAACCAATATTCGCTCTCAAAACATTCTTTTAATGCTATTTCTAGCTTTGAAATAAAGTCTGCCGTTCCTTGTGCGTATTGCGCTTCGTGGATATTTGCGCCGATACTTGTTCCTGAACGTAGTAATTGATTGGATAATACACTCTCTTTTTTATTTATCTTGATTTCCTTTGTAAGGAATACTATGTTTTTTGCAAATTCTTTTGCTTTTTCTCTTATAATGCTTTCACTCATTTAGTTATTATACCATAAATTGAGTTTTTAGTAAAGTGATATTGTTTGCTTTGCAAACAGTTATATTTTCAGAACAAGTCTAAAAGTTATATTTCGACTTTCAGCCGAAGTTATATTATATTTGCCTTAACTTCTCCCGAATAGAGAAATAACACTTTGCTGAAAGCAAAATATAACTGCGTTAGCAATATAACTTGCCGTAGGGCAAATATAGTTGCGGCGTAGCGATAAATCCCTATCGCTACGCCGCTAATTCCGGACTTTTTTACGTTTTGCATTAAAGCAATATCGAATATGCGAGAAGTATCGTCGCCGCGTAATAGAACAGCATGACCACATAGTTGAGTATGCGCCTCAATGTGACAGATCTGCCGTAATAGGTATAACAGAGCGCGGTATCGGATATCATAAAGGTAAGAAGCGCTACGAATATCGCTACCGAGCGACGAGAGGGGTTGACGATAAGAAAGTTGAGCGCGCAGACCATTGCGAGCCCGATTATCACCGAATAAACGATAAGTCCCACAGCCGTCTTTTCCAGTCTTATTATGTTGAGTTTGTGGGAGACGAGCAGTATCGCGGGCGCGATAAGCACTATCGGCAGCAGCCAGAAGATAAATCTGTCCGCATACATTACGAATCGGATCGCGAACATGATCTGGGCAAGTGAAAACGCGCCTACTCCCAGCAGGAGATACAGGTTGGCGGTACGTTCGGTAAACAGCTCCTTCATCATGAGGAACACGTCTCCGACAAAGCAAAGCATAAGCCCCGTAAGCATGACCATTCCGTATTTCAGGTTGGTCACGTTGTCGAAGTTCTTGCTGAGCGCTATGAAAGCTATCAGCATGAACCCGAGTGAAGACACCGTCTTTGCTATCGTCGCCACAACGCGGTGTTCGTTGACGTAGAACGCGGCGGTGATGAACGCCGACACGACCATTAATCCCGAAATAACGTAAATACCGATCATTCTATTTCCTCTCGGCAGATTTAATGTCAGAAGCAGAAATTACCGTTTCTGAAAATCGGGGTCTCCGTACCGTCTGCGGAGATGCCCGTTATGCTGAGGTCGGGGGTGCCGACCATAAAGTCCACGTGTTCGTCTGAATTGTTGACTCCCAGGGCTTCCAGTTCCTGCTGAGTCATCTTTTCGGCGCCGCGTATCAGCGGATAAGCCCTTCCTATCGCGAAATGGCAGCTTGCGTTTTCGTCGAAAAGCGTATTGTAGAACAGCGTGTGCAGGTTCTGTATCGGGGAATCGTACTGTACGAGTGCTATCTCGCCCAGTCTCTTCGATCCTTCGTCCGATTCAATAATGTTTTTGAGCGTTTCGTAGCCCTTCTTTGCGTTGAAGTCTACTATCTTGCCGTCTTTCAGCACCAGGTAGAAATCATCTATCACCGTACCGTTATGTACGAGGGGCATGGAAGCGACAATCTTGCCGTCGCCCGTATTTTTGTCGGGCAGGGTGAATATCTCTTCAGTCGGCATGTTCGCACAGAACGGAGCGCCGTAAGTCGTGCTTTCTTTCGCGCCCGTAAAATATGCGCCCTTAGGAAGTCCGATAGTGAAATCCGTGCCGATAGAGTTTTCGTATCTCAGTTTTACGAGTCCAAGAGAATTGAGTTTGTTTATCCTCTCAAGAGAAGCGTTCTGAAAATCTATCCACGCTTTTACGCTGTCCTTGCAGTCGAGGCGCATGGCTTTGATTATCAGCTCCCACAGTTTCGCGACCGCCTTGGAAGGGGACAGATCGGGGAATACCGTCTTAGCCCACGCTTCGCCCGGTACCGCGCACAGCGTCCATCTTATCCTGTTGGACATCGCGTTGTCGTAATATTCTTTGAGCGCCTTGTGCGTCGCTTTGGATCTTGCCGCTACCTTTTCGGGGTCTACGCCGTCGAAGATATGCGGGTCTTCTGTAAGTATCCTTATCGTAACGGCGTGTTTGTCGTTATACGAATTTTTCATTTCCGCTTCCCACGAAGGTATCTCGGTCAGCGTTTCCTTGTCCTGGTAGAGGTAGTGCAGGCGGCTTGCTTTGTCGTCCGCATAAGTCACGGTCACGCGCTTTGCCTTTGCTTTATAACAGTATTCCGTTATCGCCTGAGCGAGAGGGGCGCCCTCGATAGACGATATTATCAGCACATCGTCGTCCTTCTTGACGCATGCGCCGACTTTTACCATTAGTTTTGCATACTTTCTGATTGTCGATTTCATCTTTCATCCTGCCATATTAAACTACTCGCGCGGATCCACTCCGTGTCCGCACATTAATATTATCCTATATAAATCGGGCGTTGTCAAGACGTGCGCAAATTTAACTTAAGGCGCGCGTGCAAAAGCGGCTTCAAATATCTCATACGGACTTATTATGTATGGACAAACGCGCCGCGGTATGTTATAATATTTCCAAATTGCGGAGGTGTGATAATGATAATTTCTGTATCCGATGATAAACTCAAAGTATGTGCAAATACGAACGGCGCTACGCTTTCTTCCGTTAAAAGACTGAGAGACGGCAGAGAATTCCTGTGGCAGGGCAGCGAAGATTCCTGGACTGAGCAGGACGTCGTCATATTCCCGTTCGTCGCAAGACAAAAGGACGGCTGGTATACCGTTGACGGCAAGCGTTACGACATACCCCTTCACGGATTGTGCAGACATTCTGATTTTACAGAGGACAGAGTCTCGGACAGCGAGACCGTACTGACAAACAGATGGAATGAAGAAACACTGAAAAAGTATCCCTACAAGTATGAATACAGTGTGCGTTTCAAGGTGAAAAACGGCGCGCTGACGGTCACTCATACCGCAAAGAACGTCGACGATAAACTCATGTATTTCATGATGGGCGCTCATCCCGCTTTCAACGTATGCGCTACGTATAAAGACGGAAAGATAGACACGGGCGCCAATTATATCGATTTTCTGAAAGAGATTTCGCCCGATTATCTTACGCTTGAAGAAAAGGGACATTACATCACGGGAAAAGCGCCTTTCGGCACTATTTCTAAGCTCAGCGTCGGCAAGGACGTCATGATAAAGTATAAGACCGTGATGCTGACGGACGTCGGCACGGATAAGCTCGCGCTTCGTCTCGCGGACGGCGAGAGCGTATATTTCGATTTCGGGGAGGTGGACGTGCTTGCGTTCTGGAGTATGGAGGAGAGCGGCGCGTACGTCTGTATCGAGCCGTGGCACGGCGCTCCCGACAAGCTGGAGCCTGACAGGGAGCTCAAAGACAAGGCTTTCGTCCATACGCTTGAAGCGGGTGAAACGTTCAGCTATACCTATAAGGTTTCTTTCAACGAATAATCAGTCGTAAGGCTGACCGTTCAGGAGGCGCGGATTGAAGATGGTTTGCGCGGACGTCGGCGGTACGACGGTCAAATCCGCGTTGATTTCCGTCGGACGCGTAAGGATTCCGCAAAGTTACAAGATAAAAAAGTTTTCGTGCGTTCAGACCCGCTCAGGCAGCGGGTTTGACGGTGTGCGCGAAAGCGTGCTCCGCGCCATAGAAAACGTAATGACTGAAGACGCCGCGGATATAGTCGCGATCGCGACGGCTGGCGAAGTGAACTGGGACGACGGCACCGTATTGCGTGCGACAAGTTCTCTGCCGGGGTTTGAAGGTTACGCTTTTTCTGAAGACATGGCGACTGCTCTTAAACGCAGGACGGTCGTTATAAACGACGCGTGCGCCGCGGCTGTATGCGAACACTATTTTTCAAACCGCAGGGCGGAGAGCACTTTCGTGCTTACTCTCGGCACGGGTCTGGGGTCTGCGCTCGTGACTGACGGAAAAATAAACGGCGACAGCGTTAAGGATTTAGAACTCGGACACAGGCTTTTCGTTGAAAACGGCTATGAATGCAGGTGCGGGAAAAAAGGCTGCTTAGAGCAATATCTGTCTGCTACGGCGATAAAGAGAGACGCGGGAACTTGTACCGTAAAAGAGGCTTTAACGAACACGGGTGACGATAAATGCGTTCAGGCTAAGCGTAATTTTCTGTCGGCTCTGAATTACGCTCTGAATATGATAAAGAAAGAGTTTTCGCCTGCCGAAATACTTATCGGGGGCGGTCTTGCGGAGATGAGACAGCTCTGGCTCGAAGATTTTTACAATGAGTACGGGCACAGAGACGTGATGGCGGCGAGGCAAGGAAACAAAGCCGGACTTCTGGGCGCGGCGTACGCGGCACTGAACGGATCGTTCAAGGGACAAAGGAAAGGGGAAAGGAGTCAGGAAAATGTATAAACTCGAAATGCATCTGCATACGATACACAACAGTCATTGCGGGCAGGAAGAGCCTGCGGATATCGCGCGTATATACGCAGAGGCTGGTTATAACGGCATAGTCGTGACCAATCATTTCAACCGTACCGATCTTTTCGGATACGTCGCGCAGCAGTTCGGCAGTCGTCTCAACGTAATGAGCGACTTTATGCACGATTACCGCGAACTCAAAGACGCTTGTGCGAAATACGGCATTGACGTCTTTTTCGGACTGGAAGCGGCGCCCGATTTCTGCACTTACTACAAATACGAACCGCCTTACGCCGAAATACTCGTGTACGGCATAACGCCCGAATTGCTTCTTAAAGACGGTTACGATATACTGAATTTCGACGATCTGAAGCAGTTCCACGACTGGGCTGAAAAGAACGGCTGTTTACTCGTCGTAGCGCATCCTTACAGGTCTATATGTACTGAGATAGATTATAAATACGTCGACGGCATAGAGATCGCCAATCTGCATCCTTACCAGAACAGCGACAATCCGAGGGCGGAAAGAGTATGCGATGAGCTCGGGCTCATACCTACGGGAGGAAGCGATTTTCACTGCGAGGGCGGACAGGGCGGAGGAATATTGCTAAAGCGTGCGCCGAAAGACGAAAGAGATCTCGTCGAAATACTTAAAAGCCGCGATTACGAGGTAATAAAGAAAAGATGAAAAAAGTTGAAAAGACGAACGTTATGAGGGCGCTGGATTCCCTCGGTATCAGTTACGAAGCGTACGAATACGACAATACTCTGACTGACGGAGCTCACGTGGCAGAATCTCTCGGCAAAGACCCGTCATGTGTTTTCAAAACTCTCGTGACGGTAGGTCACGACCGTAAGAACTATGTGTTCGTAGTGCCCGTCACGGGGTCTCTCGACCTTAAAGCGGCTGCGGCGAGCGTGGGAGTTAAAAACGTTGAGATGATACCTCAGAAACAGCTTCTGCCTCTTACGGGTTACGTTCACGGCGGTTGCAGTCCGATAGGCATGAAAAAGAAATTCGTCACCGTTATAGACGAAAGCGCGAAGGATAAGGAAAAGATAGTCTTCAGCGCAGGCAAGGTGGGAAGACAGGTGGAAACTTCGCCTCAGGATCTCGCGGGCGCGATGCATGCTATTTTCGCGAAAGTCGCGACGAAATAGTTCTCAGCGCTCTGACTATACCAGACCAGAATAATACGAACCAGCCCTGAGGCGCGCCTTTTGTGTGTTTTTTAACGATTCTCCCTTGAAAATATTATAATATTATCTGCGCTCGCCTCGCTAAAACACTT
>DVNX01000056.1 GCA_018714045.1 Candidatus Ornithoclostridium faecavium | reverse complement strand
CACTCTTTTTACCAAAGCTCGCTTGATAATATGTATACTATTACCTGCGCTCGCTTTGACAAAAATCATTGCAAAATCCATTGCTCCGTGACACATCCGCACGACACCGACGCGATATTTTAATATATTTTCTTTCAGTTTGTAAGTTTTGCGCGCCTTTTACACGCCTTTTGCCAAAGCTCGCTTGATAATATGTATACTATTACCTGCGTTCGCTTTGACAAAATACGTTGCAAAATCCATCGCCCGACGGCACATCCGCGCGACACCGACGCGATATTTTAATATATTTTTTTCAGTTTGTAAGTTTTGCGTGTCTTTTACACGCCTTTTCTAAAGCTCGCTTGATAAGCGGTGTGACCGCATCAATAGTCAGCTATCGCGGGTTGTAGCTTATTACATTACGCGAAGCCTATACGGCAGTCGCCCCGCGACCCCGTGTGAAGGGGGACATTGGTCGGCTGTCGCGTGTTGACATTCGTTAAGCATAGCGAAGCTTATACGACCGCGACCCCGTGTGACGGGGGACATTGGTCGGCTGTCGCGTGTTGACATTCGTTAAGCGTAGCGAAGCTTATACGACCGCGATTCCGTGGCTGTAACGGCGCATAGGTAGGCTGTCGCGGGTAAACGGCGGCTGAAATATGATAAAACTTTACGGCAAGCCTTAAAGCGGCTTGCTTTTTTATGCTTAAGCGCGATTTTTTCGTCGCTTCTTTATGTAAAATTTTGCGCGAAAGGGCGGCAAAAAGTAAATTTCACGCTTAAAACGCTTTATTTTTAATAAAAATTGTTATAGAATAAGAAAACAACGAGGTGAAGGAATGTTTACGACAGCGTTGCTTGGAACGACGATGAAGGATTACGTAGAGCATATCGGCTGGTGGAGTATTATCGATCTGGTAGTGCTCATCGGCGTGCTTACCGTGATCCTGCTTTTTTTCAAAAAGCGTAACAGCTTGAAACTGGCGATATTTACCGTCGCGTACATTCTGATTTACATTCTCGTCGTGTTTGCGGGTATATACGCTGAAAAGATTGACGAAAACGTCGTAGGGTTCATGTATCTTACTAAACGGATAATGGATTTTACGTCTGTGTTCTTTATCGCGGCGTTCGCAGTCGTTTACCAGTCAGATCTCAAGGCGTTTTTCAACAAGATAGCGAGAACGCGCGACAAGAGTCAGGAATACGAATTCAATTCGACGGACGACGAACTGGTCAACGCGGCAGAGCAGATAGTAAAAGCTTGCCAGAACATGGCGAAAAACGACGTCGGCGCGCTGATAATCATAGTGAGAACGTCCATATCTTCGCATATCCTCGAAACGGGTACAGAACTTAACGCAGAGATATCGTCGGGGCTGCTCGAAAGTATTTTCAGCACTAAAGGACCTTTGCACGACGGCGCGGTAATAGTCAAGGGCAGCAGGCTTCTTTCGGCGGGTTGTTTCCTTCCTCTTTCTCAGAAAGTGGATATCGCGAAAGAACTGGGCACCCGTCACCGTGCGGCGATAGGCGTTACCGAAGAAAGCGACGTGTTCGCGATCGTCGTCAGCGAAGAGACGGGTATCATAAGCACGGTAGAAAAAGGCAAGATAAGAAGATATATGACGCCTGAGAAACTGTTTGAGCAGATAAAAGTCGCTTACGGCATAACTCAGGATACGTCGGGAAGAGAAAAGAAGAGAGAGAACAGGTTTTTATGATCGTAAACAAAGCAGAATTCCTTATTCCGTCTGAGGGCGTGGACAAGACGCGCTGGGCGGTCATCGCATGCGACCAGTTCACGTCGCAGAGAGAGTATTGGAACGAACTCGCAAAAGAGGTGAACGGCGCTCCCAGTACGCTTTCGCTTATTTATCCCGAAGTTTATCTTAAAGACGGCGACAAGGAAGAGAGGATAAAGTCTATCCGCTCCGCTATGCAGTCTTACGCAAAAGACGGCACGCTCACTCCCGTAAACGGCGTTATCCTTGTAGACAGGACGATATCGGATGGCAGACACAGGATAGGACTCGTCGCCGCTCTCGACCTCGAGGAATACGAATTCACTCCCGTAAACGACGCCCGCGTAAAAGCTACGGAGCGTACGGTAGAGGAAAGACTTCCCGCACGTATAGAGGTAAGGGAAGGCGCGACTTTAGAGTGTTCTCACGTAATGCTGCTCACGCAGATAGGCGGATTTATAGAAAAAGAGCTTGAAAAGGCAAAGGCGGGCGCTCCGCTTTACGACTTTGAGCTGAATATGAAAGGAGGCAGGCTTACGGGCTATCTCGTAACAGACTGCGACGACCTTCTTAAAAAACTCGAAGAGCTGACTTTAAAAGCAAGCGACAAAGTGCGTTACGCTGTCGGAGACGGCAACCACTCGTTAGCAACCGCAAAGCGTTGCTGGGAGAGGATAAAACCCTCGCTTTCGGAAGAGGAGAGAAAGGCTCATCCCGCGCGTTTCGCTACGGTCGAAGTCGTCGATATATACGACAAGTCGCTCGATTTCGAGCCGATACACAGAGTGCTTTTCGGCGCAGACGAAAACGCGATAAAATACCTCGCTGAAAACTGCGGAGGAAGCGCGAAAGTAAAGGCGCTCTATAAGGGGAAAGAGTACTTTATCCCCGTGCGCGAAAACACTTCCGACGCGATAGCCGATCTTCAGAACGCTATGGACGCATACCTTGCGGCGCATAGCGAGGTGAGCATTGACTACGTTCACGGCGACGGCTACGTTGCGGAAATAGCGGATAAAAGCGGCGCGGTCGCGATATTCATGCCCACCGTCGAAAAGGATACGCTTTTCGATTACGTCGCGAGAAGGGGAGTCCTTCCCCGCAAGTCTTTCAGCATGGGCAACGCTGAGGACAAGCGCTATTATTACGAAACAAAAAAGATAAAATAACCAACGAGAGGAATTTTCTTATGGCAGTCAAAGTAGTTAAATTCGGCGGCACGTCCATGGCGGACGCGGGCGCTATCAATCAGGTCGCGGACATCGTAAAAAGCGATCCCGAAAGGAGATACGTCGTCGTATCCGCTCCCGGCAAGAGATTTTCGGGCGATACGAAGGTGACTGACCTGCTCTATGCGTGCTATCACGACCTTGAAATAAACGGAGAGTGCTCCGCGACTTTCGCGAAGATCCGCGAGAGATTTGAGGGCATAGTCAAAGACCTCGGCCTCGACCTCGATATGAAACCCATTCTCGACGAAGTCGAAAAGAAAATGGTCATCAATTATTCCGTCGACTACTGCGCGTCCAGAGGCGAATATCTCAGCGCTATAGTCCTCGCTAAAAAGCTCGGTTTCGAGTTTGTCGACGCTGAAAAGATAATGATCTTCGACGACAACGGCAACTTTATGTCTGAGCAGACCAACGAGCTGGTCGCAAAAACGCTTAAAGATATCAAGTACGCGGTCATCCCAGGCTTTTACGGCGCAGACGGCACGGGCAGCATTCATACCTTCAGCCGCGGCGGTTCGGATATCACGGGCGCGGCAGTAGCGCGTGCAGCTGACGCCGTCATTTACGAAAACTGGACGGACGTCGACGGCTTTATGTCCGCAGACCCCAGAATAGTAGAAAATCCTACGATAATCAAAAAGCTTTCTTATAAAGAGCTCAGAGAGCTTGCTTACATGGGCGCAAACGTGCTTCACCCTGAAGCAGTATTCCCCGTCAAGGCGAGCGGTATCCCGATAAATATCCGCAACACCTTCAATCCGCAGGCTCCCGGTACCCTTATCGTTGCTGAGGTAGAAGAGGACGAATTCGCTAAACGTCAGATAACGGGCGTAGCGGGCAAGAAGGGTTACAGCATCATCTTCATCGAAAAAGAACTGATGAACAGCGAACTCGGCTTCGGCAGAAGAGTTCTGTCCGTCCTCGAATATTACAATATCCTGTTCGAGCACATGCCCAGCGGTATCGGTACGTTGAGCATAGTCGTTTCGGACAGCGAACTCGCGGGCAAAGAGGACGTCGTCCTTGAGCGCATAAGAAATATCGTAAAACCCGATAATATTGAGATAAAGTCGGGCATATCGCTTATTTCCACCGTCGGTCACGGTATGTCTTTCCGTCCCGGCACCGCGGCGAAACTCTGCGAGGCGCTTGCAAAAGCAAATATCAATATCCGCATGATAGACCAGGGCTCCAGCGAGCTGAATATCATCGTCGCCGTCGCTACGCAGGATTACGAAAAAGCGGTGAATGCGATATATCACGCGTTTGCGTAAACGCTAAGCAGGGGGCACCGAAAAATTACTGCTAAATCAACAGCCGTCCGAAAGGGCGGCTGTTTCATATACGCAGATTTTTCGTTTCCCCCTACTATACCCCCTCCGACAAAACGGCTCCCCCAGACTCGCCGTTTTGCAAGGTACTTTCGGCAAAAAGTGTGATTTTTGCCGAAAGGGAAAAAGGCTCATAAGGGGCACCAAAATCACAACGCTCAATCAAACGGCTGTTCGGAAGGACAGCCGTTTTCATATACACTGTGATTTGTGTTTCCCCTTATGATATCCCCTCCGACTTTTCGCAAGGGACACCAAAATTACTACGCTAAATCGAAACAATAAATCGTTTCTCATATACGCTTAAATTTTGTTTTCCCTTACGATATCCTTTCCAAACAAAAAGTCTCGCCTTGACTCGACTTTTTGCAAGGTACTTTTCACAAAAAGCGTGGTTTTTGTGAAAAGAGAAAATGCTCATAAGGGGCACCAAAATTACTACGCTTAATCAAAGCAAAAAATCGCTTTTCATATACGCTTGAATTTTGTTTTCCCTTACGGTATCCCTTCCGTACAAAAAGTTTCGCCCCGACTCAACTTTTTGCAAGGTACTTTTCACAAAAAGCGTGGTTTTTGTGAAAAGGGATAGGGTTTAAGGGTTGTTTTTAAATGGTAAAAGTAATATAGATAAAAAGTCATATATAAACAGGTTTTCATTTTAGCGGGGTTTCCCGATATAATGGGAAAGCCTGCGAGTTGCGGAATAAATTAATAATTATTATTTACAGATAAACGGGCTTTACCAAATTTAACGGAAAAGTCGGGTTTCAGGTCTTTTGACCTGAATACAGCCGTAAATAATTTAGATTATTTAAAAAGACGAGGCTTTGAGTTCAATATTTTCGGCTTTCTCGATTCGGTTTCGGAAGGAAGGGCGCGGAAAGTTCCGTCAACGCTTTCGCGTTTCGCGCCGTCGGGAGATATAACGACGGAGCGGTCGTAAAAGTGCGCAAACACGGTAAGCCCTGCGGTGAAGGCAAGAGAAATCAGCAGGCTTTCGTCGAGCGCGGATATATTGCGTTCATCGAATACGATACAGTTTTTACAGTCGGAAAGGGCAAGCGCGCGCCAGAGTTCGGGATATTCGAAATCGCGACCGACGAGTACTCCCGTACGGCCGAAAGGAAGGTCGTAGCATCTTAAGCTGTTGCCTTCTGAAAATCCCGCGCGCGGAGAAATGCGGTCGCTTATGCCCAGCAATTTTCCGTTTTCAAACGCTATGACGCTGTCGTAACGGTCGTCGTCTACGATAGCGCGGACGGCGCAGAATACCGCTGAACGCGTTATCGCGGAAAGTCGCATGAGAGCGGCGACGGTTTTCTGTTCTCCGTCCAGTTCTTTTCTCATATCCAGCCGACCGACTACTGAGCGGTGGAGACATACGGTGTCTCCGCGTTTGACATGGGCGAAAGCGTGCCCGAGAGCCTGTTCGGGCGGAATACGGCAAATACAGTACAGCATGATTTATTATATGCGCTGAAAATGAATCCCGCCCCTGTTCGGAGCGGGATTTTATTTTTTCGGAGTCCCGGAGGAGAGTTTATGATTTTAACAAAAGAAGAAGTGTTTTGCGTGAGAGAGAGACTCCGTTATTCAGATGTAGGCTTTGTTTTTGTAAGCTCATTATATCTGCGGCATATTAAAGAAACGTGAAAGAAAAAGCGGTTTTTGCGGTAAATATAGGGTTTTACGCAGTTTTTACAAAGCCGCGTGACGGCGGTCTTATAAGCTTTGATCGAAATAGGAAAACTTGAGTTAAGTCTTAATAAGGTAAAAAGTTACATTTTGCGACAGCGCCTAATGCCTGCCGATTTGTATCGAGTAGGTAAAACGCAAAAAGCACCGACACGCGAAGCGATAAATGCCCGTTGATTTGTACTAAGCAGGAAAAACGTAAAAAGTTACAACTTGCGACAGCGACTAATGTCTGCCGATTTGTATTGAGCAGGAAAAACGCAAAAAGCATCGATACGCGAAACGACCAATGCCCGTTGATTTGTACTAAGCAGGAAATACGTAAAAAGATACAACTTGCGACAGCGACCGATGCCCGCCGTCACACGGCGTAAAAATGCCCGCCGTTATTCGCGGCGGGTGGTAAGTTTACTAGAGGGAGATAAGAGGAGTGTTTTTAATAGGTGTTTGGAAGAAGTCTTTTATGTTTTGTGCTCCGGCTCTAGTATGGGGGTTAACCTTTTTGTAGCTTCATTATATCCGCGGTTGATTAAACGAGTGTTAAAATTTAAAAATAGTGAAAAATTTTTACAAACGCAAAAAAACGGTATGATAAAAGCATGATTTACGCGTCGGGGATAAAAGCGATAGCGCCTTTCATTAAAGGAATATCTATGTAAAAACTACGTATATGCGCGTATATAAATCGCACGTTTTAATCGTGTTTTAATGTACCCGCAATATATTTTAATCAACGAATATTAAAAAACCGCGCGATTTTCAACTGTAAACGCAAGCTTTATGGTATAATCGTTTAAGAGGTGCATATGAAAGTTTTGCTTGTTGAAGACGAAGTTCAGATGTCCGAGGCTATCGCAGGGCTTCTGAGAAAGAACAAATATCTGGTCGAATGCGCGTTTGACGGCGAAGAAGGCTTGCAGATGAGTCTCGTCGGCGACTACGACGTGATCATCATGGATATAATGATGCCCGTTATCGACGGTTACGAGGTCGTAAGGCTGCTCAGAAAAAGAGGTATAACGACCCCGATAATCATGCTTACCGCGCTGTCTTCTGTGGACGATAAGGTGAAAGGTCTGGATATCGGCGCGGACGACTATATGACCAAGCCGTTTTCGATAGACGAACTCGAAGCGAGGCTGCGCGCCATCGCGAGAAGGAGAGGGCAAGCCGTCGCGGACAATAACATAAAGGTCGGCAAGATAACGCTGAACATAAAGCAGTTTACCCTTTCTGCGGGAGACAGGAGCATAACCCTTTCGGGTAAGGAGTACGAACTTGCGTTCTGTTTCTTCTCCAATCCCAGCGCGGTATTTACCAAGGACGAACTGATAAACAAGGTCTGGGGCTTCGAGTGCGATTTCGAGTCCAACAACTTAGAAGTCTATATATCTTTCTTACGCAAAAAACTCACGTATCTCGACCCCGACGTGACGATATCGTCTGTCAGAGGCGTAGGCTACAAACTGGTTTGCAAGGGCGCTAATGGATAAAGTATTAAATCAGCTCAGGCGCAGATTCATAATAGTGTTCATGATCGTCGGCGGGGCTTTTCTGCTTCTCGCCTACGGTTCTATTTTCGTCGTAAACGTTACGCAGACGATGAACGGCATAGAACACGATCTCAATTCTATCCTGGATAAAGCGCCTCTTCCCGCGTTCGACAACAGGGACGAGTGGCTGCAACGCACCAACTGCATACTTATTGCGCGTCAAGCGGACTCCGTCGTAGTATTCAATGCGGACACTCTCGACGACGGGACGGTGAACGAACTGGTCAGAAGGACTGTCGAAGAGGGGGAGGATTCTTTCAATTTCGGCGGCAGCTATTATATGGCGACCAGCAGGAATGTGCTGGGCAACGACATCACCGTATACGCCGTGTACGACTGGACCAGCGACAGGGAAGACCTTGCAGAAGCGGGGCTTATAACGGGATTGGTTTATCTCTTCTGTCTTGTGCTTTTGTTCATATTCGGCAATATGGTCGCAAAACAGGTCGTAGAACCGGTTAAACGCTCTTACGAACAGCAGAAAAAACTGGTCGCGGACGCGTCTCACGAGTTAAAGACCCCGATAGCGATAATAGGCGCCAACCTTTCTCTTATTTCCAGCGATCCCGATTCCACGGTAAAACAGAACGAACACTGGTTCAGGAACATAGAATCTCAGCTTTCCAGAATGAGCGCTCTGATAATGGATATGCTTGAGCTTAACCGCGCGGACGACGCGAAGAACAAACCTGAGACGGTCGAGGATATTTCGGCGCTTCTTTCGGGCGTATTGCTGTCTTTCGAAGCGCGCTGTTTCGAAAAGAGCGTAAGCCTTGACGAGGATATAGAGCCTGAGATCAAGACGCTGTGTATCAAGCAGAACGTGGAAAGGCTGTATACCATAATGATGGACAACGCGTTCAAATACACTCCTGAGGGCGGCAAGATACAGGTCTCGCTTAAGGCGGACAAAAAGAACGCGGTAATAGAATTTACCAACTACGGCGTAGGTATAGCGAAAGAGCATCTCACAAAGATATTCGACCGCTTCTATCGCGTTGACAACGCGCGTACGCAAAGCACGCAGGGCAACAGCTTCGGGCTGGGACTCAGTCTTGCAAAGAGCATAGTGCTCGATCACGAAGGTACAATAAACTGCGACAGCGACGGTTCTTCTTACGTTAAGTTTTCGATAGAGCTTCCTCTCAGACAAGAGAGAAAAAAGCGCCGCGCTTCGATAAGCAACAATCTGATAGGGTGACATTTACGCGCTTTACTTTTGTAAGGCGCGTTTTCTGAAAGGAAGCGTTAATTTCGTTGAATATTCAAGACACGGTACTTTTTAACGGTTTTAAATATGGTCGAAACCGTGTTTGAAAATATCCTTCTGAGGGTGTATAATAAAATATGCGGTCAGATGCGCGTTCTTAAGAAGGTATGTATAAAAATGACCGTAAAGGAGAAAATCATGTTTAATTTCCGTATTCCTACAAGACTTATCTTCGGCGCGGGCGCGCTGAACGAACTCAATAAGTGGGCGACGCTGGGCAAAAAAGCTCTTATAACCGTCAGCAACGGCAAGTCTACTAAGGCAAACGGCTACCTCGACAGAACCATAGCTCAACTCGAAAAAGCGGGAGCGGCATGGGCGGTATTCGACGAGATAGAGCCCAATCCGCTCAAATCCACCGTCGAACGCGGCGCGCTGGCGGCGAGAAAGAACGGTTGCGACTTTATCGTCGCGCTGGGCGGCGGCAGCGTTATGGACGCCAGCAAAGCGATAGCGACTATGGCGACAAGCGACGGCGATCTGTGGGATTACGTATGCGGCGGCACGGGTAAGGGTAGACCGATAGAAAAGGATCCTCTGCCGATAATAGCGATAACGACTACCGCGGGCACGGGCTCCGAGGTGGACGAGTACGGCGTTATCACAAACCCCGAAACGCACGAAAAGATAGGCTTCGGCGGCGATATCAGACTTTTCCCCGTCGTGGCTATCGTCGATCCCGAACTTATGACGACCGTACCCCCGAAATTTACCGCATACCAGGGCTTCGACGCGCTTTTCCACAGCACGGAAACGTATATCTGCAACGGTGCGAACGAAATGAGCGATATGGTATCTTCTACCGCGATAAAGAATATAGGCGCAAACCTTGCTAAGGCGGTCAGGGACGGCAAGGATATAAAGGCGCGCACGGCGGTCGCATGGGCTAACACGATGAGCGGTTACGCGATGGTCAGCGGCGGCTGTACCAGCGAACATTCGCTCGAACACGCGATGAGCGCTTATCACCAGGAGCTGCCGCACGGCGCGGGACTTATAATGATAAGCCTTGCTTACTACAAGCATTTTATCGACGCGCACGTATGCGACGACCGTTTCGTGGATATGGCGAAATGGCTGGGAAAGAGCGACGCGACGAAGGCGGAAGATTTCCTGTCCGCGCTTGCAGATTTGCAAAAGGCTTGCGGAGTATACGGACTGAAGATGTCGGATTACGGCATAACTCCCGAAGAGTTCGGCACTCTCGCAGATAACGCGCGTTCCGCAATGGGCGGCTTGTTTATGCGCGACAGGGTAGATCTTACGAGAGAGGATTGCATAAGGATATACGAAAGGTCGTACGCCTGAAACTAAATAAAACGATAAAAGAAAACGAAGGGCTTATCCCTTCGTTTTTTTGTACCCGTGTTTGTAAACCGCGTTTATTTCTTTCAGATGACACCGAGAGCCGCGAAATAACGGGAAAGTCTTTTTACGTTGCCGGGGCACAGCTTGCCGTTTGTTATGTATTCTTTCAATCCGTCAGCGTCGACCCACACGAAATCCGAAGTTTCGCCTTCCTGAAGAGTTACCGCCGACTTGTCGCAGTCGGTCTCGCATAAGAATACGTAATAGATGGATCTCTTACTTTCGTCGACGACGCAGGCGATCTGTTCCAGCTTGTCCGCGGTTATGCCCGTTTCCTCTTTAAGTTCTCGTTTAGCGCAGGTAATTTTGTCCTCGCCTTTGAGGGCAGAACCCCCGGCAGTCGATTCGAAATACCCGGGATAAGTTTTTTTGCTCATAGCTCTCTGCATGAGAAGAAAAGTGCCGTCTGCATGTCTGACCAGCACTTCGCATACGAGATGGAATATCCCTTTTGGTATGTTATTGTCGCGTATCAACGTAACGTTTGCTTTTGTGCCGTCTTTAAAGTAGCCGTCCCACAGTTCCATATGCCTCTCCTTATTCTTTTGTGAAATAAAACTATAATGTATAATGTATATTATCTGCCTTGAAATCAAAAAGCAATCGTTTTAAAGTAAGTAAAATGTAAAATATAGGTAAAGCGGTGATGATTTAAATCGTATCCGTACGATATGTATGCTGAAAATCTTAATAAAATCGCACGTTTCTCAAAAAAACGGCTTTTGTATGGAGAATAAACCGAAATCAGGTTGCTTCGGGAAATTATGGATTTTTAAGGAATGACCGTCTGAAACGAAAGATTTTATCTAACAACCGGTTTCGGGCACAGACGGGCGCGAGGGATCATTCCGAAAGTCCGCCCGAAAAATTCACTCTGAAGAGAGCGGGATCTACGGGGATAGTGCCCGTACAATATAAACCGATCAGCTTAACGCCTTTGTCAACGGCTTCGTCGAACAGAGAAAACCAGCTTTCAGACTTTTGCAGGGAAGAACCCGTGTAAGACGGGAAAGGCCTTTTTTCAAGGTTCATGACGTCGTAGGCAGGCGTATTCTTATCGGGAAGGAAAAAGCCCTGAATATACGCGGGATAATCCATCTTTTTGCAGGCAAAGCGCAGTACCGCGCAGGAAAGAGAGCGGGGCTTTAAGAATACTTTCTGATAGCGGTACATTCGGGACGGCAGTTTGAGGAGCAGTTTATAGGGGACGTCCGCGTTGAAAATTTTGTTTATGGCGTTGTACCATACGTCAGCGAGGCTTTTTGCGGCGCGTTTAGTCGTCGGTATAACTTTTTTGAGCGCGCAGTCTTCAGAAAATTCTTTTGCGCGTTTTTTCATTTCGCAGTCTATCCGCGTTTCCAGCATCATATGCAGGCATTTGTCGAGGTGAGGAGGATATACGGCTGAAAGCCTTTCTTTCGCTTCGTATACTACGTAAGGGTGAGCGGTACTGTCCAGCGCGTAGTGTGTCAGCAGTCCCAGCGTGTAGGCGAGGGGTTCGGGTCTTTTTTCGCGGCGGCAGTAATCGAGTGCGGCTGAGAATATTTCAGCCGTCTTTTCTTTGTGCGTGCGCGCGCCGTATCCTTTGAACTGACCGAAGGCGTAGAACAGAAGATCGCCGCCTTGCGC
Source organism: Candidatus Ornithoclostridium faecavium (assembly GCA_018714045.1). GTDB lineage: Bacteria > Bacillota > Clostridia > Christensenellales > UBA3700 > Ornithoclostridium > Ornithoclostridium faecavium. Next base: position 823 of record DVNX01000056.1, on the reverse strand, counting down.
GCCGAGTATGAAGCAGTCGGCATACTCTTTTATAAGGGAGTTTCCCGTCTTTTCCATGACCGCCTTTGCGGCGAGATAATGAGATATATAAGACGCCATGAAGATAGTATAACAGAAATATCACGGACTTAGCAACTCAAGGACAGAAACAGATAAAATACGGCAGAAATATCTTATTCAGACGCGTAAAAACGGTATGCGGGCAGATATGAAACGCATTGCCGATACCGTTAAAATCGGCGGTATTGACAAAAAATAGAGATGCGGTATAATTTAATTAAGAGGAATAAATGCCAGCCGATTTATTTTCATAATTGAAGCCGCAGAGAAGAGTAGCTGTTTCTTTATAAGAAAAGGTATCGTCAGGATTTCAAAAACAGCAGAGAGGAAAGGCGGCGAAAAATCGCGATATGCTTTTGAGGAGTGAAAACATGAAAGGCGACGGCAGAAATACAACAAAAAGTTTAATGATAATTATCGCGTCCGTGTTGACGATATGCGTTGTTATGTTGTGCGCTCCCGCGGCTTACGCAACTCCCGCTTACGTTGTAAAGGAGGGCAGAACGGCGGCGGCGCTATCTTTTTCCACGCAAGGGAGAGCTCTCCTCACGCGCGCCGACGTGACGCTCAACGCGCCCGCGCTTCCCGACAAATACGGCTTTGACTACGATCTCCTTGATACCGCGGTAGCAGAATATACCAGACCAGAATAATACAAACCAGCCCTGAGGCGCGCCTTTTGTGTGTTTTTTAACGATTCTCCCTTGAAAATATTATAATATTATCTGCGCTCGCCTCGCTAAAACACTCACTAAAAATCATC
>DVNX01000055.1 GCA_018714045.1 Candidatus Ornithoclostridium faecavium | reverse complement strand
ACTTTCAAAATCGGTTATTGAAAAACTAAAAAAACTTGACGGAAAGAGGACTCTCAGAGAAGTCGGTATAAACTTTGAGATAAAACGCCTTTTAAAGCAAAAAATAGTTGTTCCGAAAGAAGAATACAGAGAAAATGCGGACAGTATAGAAAATGCGCGTTTTTGTAAAAAATGCGTTGCTAACGATTATACTTTGCCCGGCATAGAATTCGACGACGAAGGGCTTTGTCCTATGTGCGCGAACGCCGAAAAACTTAAGGATCTGAAAGCCGTCCTTCCCGTTATCAGTACGATACCCCGTAATAAAAAAGGCAGATACGACGTCGCGTTATTTTATACGGGAGGGAAGGATTCTACATATCTTCTTTATCATCTGTCGAAAGAACTCGGACTGAGAGTGCTTGCCCTGACATGGGTCACAGAATATATGTCTGAAAGCGCTTTAAAAAGCATAGAGAACGCTAAAAAGATTTTTAAAGACGTAGTTTTTATTCAGGAAAAACCAAAGAGAGAAATCATGGCTAAAATATACCGCAAACACTACGATCTTGCGGAAAACACCTGTATATGTCCTTCGATAGCCTACGTATTGTTTTTTAATGTGCTTGCAGAAGAAAAGGTGCCTTATCTTGTGCTTGGCAACGAACCCGTACAAATGCACAACGTGCTTTTCAACAACATATCGCCCGTTATCGCATTCGATTCCGTATGGCAGAAAATTGGAAATTTCTTTTTCAATCTCGGCAGGATACTTACATTCAAAAAGCCGCTTACGGGCGGGAAGATGCAGATGTATTTTACCGTAAGGACGCTTTTGAAAGGTACTTTCTGGGGCAGAGATGCTGAAGGAAATTATCAGAATGAACAGGTCCTCAACGTCCACAAGGCATTGAAAGAGGCTCCTGAGCTTATGATGCCATTTGAAAGGTCAGTAAAAAAGCATTGCAAAACAGGAAATATTCCTTCGCTCGTTCACGTCGATTTCGATAAAACCGCTGACGGTTACGTATGGGAAGACATAAAGGTAATGCTGGTGAAAGAGGCAGGCTGGGTGCCGCCCGCAGCGGATAACAAGGCGCTTCATACTTCTTGCAAAATAGAGAAATGCAAAGAGTTTTCTCAGCTAAAGCGTTTCAAAGAGATGAAGAGCCGCACTATGCCTTATTCTGCGATAGAGCTTTCTCTCGCAGTGTCGGCAGGAAACGCTTCGAGAGAAAAGGCGCTTGAAGAACTCAAAAACAATTCAGGCTTTTTCGGTTGCGAAAAAGAAAGTGCGATCATGACACAATCTTTTTCATCCGATTGACGTTTTTATCTGTAAAATAAAAAAATTCGTCGTGTCTGTGCTTGCAGTTCAGTTTTATAAACAGAGGAGGTACCGGGGAGAAAAACTTTATGCTTCTTGCTTTCAGCGGACAGGCGTTCAAGCATGCTCCGCACAAGATACAGTTGTGTTTTGTCGAAAAGTCTTCTGCAACGGCGTTTACCGGGCAGACTCCTTTGCATTTTCCGCATTCGTCACATTCAGAATAATCCGTAACGCATCTTCCCGTGAGAGATTTTAATAAAGGCTGAAAGGAAAGTAGAGGGTTTAGTTTTGCTATCTTTATCTCTCGCGTATTGAAATTTCCGTTTAAAAATTCATTAAGTCTTTCGAGCCGTTCATGAGAAAGCAGGTTTATCTTTTCTTTTGCATAGAAATGGGGTGCCGCGATATACGCTCCCTTTACAGGCACGAATCCGCTGTCGGTAAGAAGTTTTGCAGCGATCGTCAGGCTTTTTCCTTTTGTTACTCCTCCGTAAACGCAGATAACTGAAGCGTTGCAACCGTTACCTTTCAGTTTTTTAATGTAAGATCTGCATACGTCGGGCACAGAACGATTGTATACAGGGAGAACGAATACGGCCTGAATATTTTTGCTGAAAACCGGGAGGGCGTCCCTGTTTGCAGGAAGGGTGAAGTCTATAAGACGGTCTTTTTGTCCGCAAATGGCGCGCGCCGCTTTAAGGCAAGATCCCGTAGGAGAAAAACAAAGCACGATTTTTTCAGCATTTTCCATAATAAAACAATTATATCAGATTTTTTAATGTCTTTCAATATGCAGGATCGCTTGACAAGCAAAGCCGTTGATGTTAGAATTTTTTTGCAAATAAACAGACAGTTCGTGACCATCCTGTCTATAAACAAAACTACGGAAAAGGATGGGCGCATTTTGCGCCTTTTTAATTTGTTTTGCATGTGGTCGCGTTCTGAAGAGAGGAAATAATGCTCGAAAAGATCAAAGACGCGTTTAAAGAATTCAGATTGCTTATAGTCAGCATACCCGCACCCGTCACGGTGTTTTTCGTACTCAGCGTATTTTCGATGAACCTTCTTGCGAACAAGAGCATAAACCTGCCCGTAAGTTGGCTTGCACTCGATTGCGGGATAATAGTTTCATGGTTTGCCTTTCTTGCGATGGATACGGTAACAAAGCACTTCGGACCCAAGGCGGCGACGATGCTTTCGCTTTTTGCGATCGCCGTAAATCTTGTATTCTGCCTTATAATGTTTTTGGGAAGCCTTATCCCGGGAGTATGGGGGGAATCTTTCGTAGAGAGCGGCGGAGAACAGATAAACGTCGCCCTCGACAAGACGTTCGGCGGAACCTGGTACGTGCTTCTCGGCAGTACGGTAGCGTTTATCGTTTCGTCAGTCGTAAACAACTTTACTAATGCGGGTATAGGTTACGCATTTAAAAAGAATCCTGACGGAGCGGCGGCTTACTTTATGAGATCGTACGTTTCGACCGCGATAGGACAGTTTGCGGACAATATGATATTCGCGCTTATCGTCAGTCACAACTTTTTCGGCTGGACGATTTTACAATGCGTGACATGTTCTCTTACAGGTATGGTCGCGGAACTCCTGTTCGAGGTGGTTTTTTCGGGCGTCGGATACGGGGTGTGCAGGAAATGGAAGAGAGATAACGTGGGCAAGGAGTATTTCGATTTCGTAGAAAGTCATAGGAGAAGAGCCGTATGAAAGTATTGATAACAGGTGCAAGCAAGGGTATCGGACGCGCGATAGCGCTAAAATTTCTCGAACAGGGACATATCGTCGTCGGCGTCGATAAAGAAGAGGGTACCCTCAGCGATAGAAATTATACTCATTTCGTAACGGATATAGCTAAGGGCGAGCTTCCCGAAATAAACGGGGCAGAGATAGTCGTAAACAACGCAGGAGTGCAGGACAGCGGCGAGGATATAGACGTTAATCTGAAAGGCACTATCCGCGTTACCGAAAAGTACGCGTTGCAGGACAAGATAAAAAGCGTGCTTTTCATAGCTTCGGCAAGCGCGCATACGGGCGCGGAATTTCCCGAATACGCGGCGAGTAAGGGCGGCGTTATCGCATATATGAAAAACGTCGCGCTGAGAGTCGCGAAATACGGCGCGACCGCCAACAGCCTTTCGCCGGGGGGAGTGACTACTGATATCAACGCAAAGGTGATGAACGACGAAAGAATGTGGAACAGGATAATGTCGCTTACCCTTATCCCTAAGTGGGCGAGCGCGGAAGAGATTGCCGAATGGGCGTATTTCGTGACCGTCGTCAACAAGTCTATGACGGCGCAAGATATACTTATCGACAACGGCGAAGCGGCGAAGGCAGAGTTTGTCTGGTGAGATAATCTGGAAAAGTTTTCAGAAGAAGGCATTGCGCCTTCTTTTTTTATAACATTATATCAGGCATTGGGAACGTACGGTCTGAAGGTAATGTTTGTGTAAAATCCAGGGTGATAAGCATATAAGGTATTGACCTTGAAGAGAAGACAAGATATAATAACCATACGAAATACAGGAGCGAAAACGTTCGTTATTTTACAACAAATCGCTATTGACAAACAAGCCGTACTTTAAGTACAATGAAATTTAAGAAAGGAGTCGCAGGAAATATGGAACTGGACATTTTAGACATTATTCTCGATGAGAACAACAAGGAAAATATCGTTTTCGAAGATGCTGACGGAAAAAACTTACGTTCGAACAGGTCGTCGTAATACCTTACGGCGAAAACGAAGACAAAAAGATATACGTGATACTTCATCCCTTGGACAAGATTGAAGGAATTAACGACGGAGAGGCGATCGCGTTCAGGGGATACGACTACGGCGACAGACACGTTTTGGTGCCGGAAGAAAGTTTTGAAACTTCCAGCGCGGTATTCAGGCTTTACTATCAACAGCTTGAAAAGTCGGGCGACGATATCAGCAACCTTATTAACTGAAAACAAAAAAAATGAAAGAGAACAAAGAGTTGACGGATATTTTATTCGATAAGGACAGTCGGGAACATATCGTTATACCTGACGATTACGGCGATGAGGTGGAGTTTGAAAAGGTCGCCGTCATACCGATAGTAAAAGACGGGGTAAGACGTATTTACGCATTGCTTCGTCCGATGCCTCCGATCGGGAAAGGAAACGAAGAAAACGTATACGTTTTCAGGGTGGAAACGACTGAAAAAGGCGCAGAGCTTATTTTTGAAACCGACAAGAAGATAATGGCTGAAGCGTTCGACAAGTACGAAGTGATGTCGGGTAAAAGAATAAAGCGTTAAGAAAAAAGGAAAACGATATGGAGATAAAAATCGTAAAATGGTCTGAAGAGCTTAAAGACTGGCTTATATCGGTATGCAACAACACAGACCGCAGTTATCTTACAGACCGTCTGCCTTACCCTTATACCGAAAAGGACGCCGATTGGTGGCTTGCGATGGTAAAAGAGCATGACGGTAAGGACAGCCTTTTCCGCGCGGTAGTCGCAGACGGAAAAGTCGTCGGCAATATCACCGTCGAAGGCAAGACGGGAATATACGTAAAGGACGCTGAACTGGGGTATATCTTAGACAAGAGGTACTGCGGAAAAGGCATCGCTACAAAGGCTACCGAACTCATAGTAAAAGAAGCTTTCGCGACTCTGGATATCGTCAAGATGTCTTCAGAGGTATTCGCTCCGAATATAGCTTCGAAGAGAGTTCTCGAAAAGAACGGCTTTGCTCTCGAAGGCGTGCTGAAGGACGCTGCTTACAAAAACGGCGTCATATACGATCTTTGCAGATACGGCAAGCTGAAAAACTGAGCAAGACTAAAAAGGAGAGAACATGTTCGACAAATACTTGCGCGCGATATCGGACGAAAACGAGAGGAAAGAAATACTGAGGCTTTTAAGATTCAGGATAGCTGCGATGGCTGTCGCCGTAGCGGCGCTCATTGCACTCGTCGTTGAAAGCGTCGTGTTCGACGGGATCATAGAAAAAGGCGGAGAAGCGCCGATGTGGCCGAGCTATCTTACGATCGCGCTGTTTGCTGCGGGTCTTATCGGGTATTTCGTATTGAGGGCTGTGTTCTGGTCGAGATTCTGCTTTATTCTGACAAGGGAACCGAAAGAGGGAGAGCCTGAAGAACTCACTTTATACCGCAAAAAACTGCGTGCAGAAAGGACAGAGGACAGAGCGGCGATAAAAAGATATTCGAAATTCGCGATCGTAGGTCTGATTTTGTTCGTCGTCCTGCTGGTCGCAGAGGTGATTTTGTATCCCGAAAAAGAGGAATTGGGCGCGCTGAGTTTAACGGGACTCGTTCTGTTCGCGGTCGGCTTGGTTGTCAGCTTTATATGTTACGGAATATACGACGAAAAGAAAAAGAAGAATAAAACGGACGATTCCGATATTGCCGCAAAGCTGGACGAAATGCAGGGCAGGGAGTACAGATATTCTCTTAAAGAAGATAAGAACGCAAGAAGTCTCGACTACCTTTTCCCTACTCCCGAGATAAGGGAAAAGGCTGAAAAGTATAAAAAAAATTACGGCATTCAGTTGCTAAGTACGGTGATAGTTGCCTCTATGATGGCTTTCTGTACCGTATGCGTTTTCTGTTTCGGCAAAGTTCTCGAAATAAACCTTTCGGGTTTTGCTTATCCGATATTCGTAACAATGGTGCTGATACTCACCTTGCTTGCTTCTATCCAGCCGCTTCATTACTTATCCAAAGTCGAGAAAGAACAGCTGAAAGAGCTGGAAACCAACCCCGAATATTCTAAAAACCTTGAAATATACAAAATGTACGAGGAGTATTCCCGTTTTAAGGGAAAGACGGCGCTTTTCGCCGTTATCGCAAGCATAGCCGTATCGCTTTTGGTAGCCGCGTTTATACCCGATAAGCCGTGGTCGGCTCTTTCAGTCGTAATAATCGTCGGGGGACTTTTGCTGCACAACAAATTATACGGAGAGTTCAGAAAGTCCGTTATTCCGCTTGAAAAGGAAATAGACGCAATGAAAGCCGAAAAAGCCGTTGCTGACGATGAAAAGGATAACGGGGAAGCCGACTTTTCCGACGTCCCGAGAAGCGGAAAAGAGAAAGACGAAGGCTTGAAATTCTGATATACCAGACCAGAATAATACAAACCAGCCCTGAGGCGCGCCT
>DVNX01000054.1 GCA_018714045.1 Candidatus Ornithoclostridium faecavium | reverse complement strand
CGTATAGATTTTTCAGACTTTTCTTATTCTTTTTCTTAAAGAATGTTGTGCGTTTTATACCGGCGCGAACTGGCTGTTGTACAGGTTGTAATAGAAGCCTTTCTTTTCAAGCAGCTCTTCGTGCGTGCCTTGCTCTATTATGTTGCCGTCGTTCATAACGAGTATAAGGTCGGCTTCTTTTATCGTAGAAAGTCTGTGCGCGACGATAAAACTCGTTCTGCCTTCCATCATTATTCCGAAAGCCTTCTGTATCTTTATTTCGGTGCGGGTATCGATGGATGAAGTCGCTTCGTCGAGTATCAGCATAGGTGGGTGAGTGAGCATTATTCTTGCGATGCAGAGCAGCTGTTTCTGACCTTGAGACAGGTTGTCGCCGCCTTCCGATACGACGGTGTCGTAACCGTCCGACATTTTTGTGATAAAGCCGTGTGCATTCGCCGCTTTCGCCGCCGCGATTATCTCTTCGTCCGTCGCGTCGCGCTTGCCGTAGGCGATATTTTCTTTTATCGTGCCGCCCGTAAGCCAGGTTTCCTGCAGAACCATGCCGAAGCACTTTCTGAGGCTGTCGCGCTTTACGTCGGTGATTGCGTGAGAGGACACGATAATTTTGCCGTCCGTCACGTCGTAGTAGCGCATAAGAAGGTTTATAAGGGTGGTCTTGCCGCAGCCCGTAGGACCGACTATAGCTATCTTCTGACCGTTTTCTACCGCTAAGTTTATGTGCTGAAGGAGTATTTTGTCTTCGGTATAGCCGAAGCTTACGTCCTGAAGCTTTACCGTACCGTCGCAGTCGCCTATTTCAGGCAACGCGGAATCGTCCGATTCTGTCGGTTCGTCAAGCACGGCGAATACGCGGCGGGCGCTTGCCATAGCCGTCTGAAGTTCTGTTATCACGCCTGTTATCTCGTTGAACGGCTTTGTGTACTGGTTGGAGTACATAAGGAAGGTGGAGAGAAGTCCCGCGGATACCGTGCCGTACGAGACGGCGAGAAGGGCGCCCGTAATGCCCACCGCCGCGTAGACCAGACCGTTTACGAAGCGGGTGCACGGGTTGCTCATCGCGCTGTAAAACTGCGCCTTGTAGCCGTATCCGTAAAGCTCCTTGTTTACCTCTTCGTAGTATTTCTGCGCGTCGTCGCCGTATGAGAACGCCTGCACGACTTTGGCGTTCGATATCATCTCTTCGCCGAAGCCGCTCAGTTTGCCCTGTACGGTCGCCTGCTTGATAAACATATCGTGGGTATGTTTCGCGATGAACGCCGCGACGAACAGCGACAGCGGAGTGATGAGTATTACGACGAGGGCGAGAAGCCAGTTTACGACAAACATCACGATTAGTGTGCCGAGGATGGTGAATACGCCGTTGAGAAGCTGTGAAAAGCCCTGCAATAAGCCCGTTGAGATCTGTTCTATATCGTTGCCCATACGGGTGATAAGGTCGCCGTGCGCGTGAGAGTCGATATATTTGAGCGGCAGTTTGTCGATATGGTCGAAAAGATCTTCGCGCATATCCTTGACCGTGGAGAAGGAGAGTTTGTTCGTGCTCCACGAAAGCAGCCACTGGAATATAGTAGCGCACGCTATCGTTATTCCGAGGTAGCCTATATATTTTATCACCATCGAAAAATCGACGTTGTCCTTGCCGATTATGAAATCTATCGCGTCGCCGATAAGGACGGGAGTAAGCAGAGAAGCCGCGACGCTTACGAACGAGGACAGTACCGCGACGAAAAGGAGAGCGCGGTAGGGTTTAACGTATTTAAGAAGGCGTTTTACAAGCTGAGAAGTTTTCATATTCATCTTGCGTTTTCCTCCTTGCTGACCTGAGACAGGCAGATTTCGCGGTAGACGTCGCACGTGTCGAACAGCGTTTCGTGCGTGCCGATGCCTTTGACGTCGCCTTCGTCGAGGACGATTATCTTATCCGCGTTCTTTATAGAGGTCGCGCGTTGCGAGACCCAGAACACGGTCGCGTCGCCTTTAGTTTCGGCTATCGCCTTTCTGAGCGCGTAGTCGGTCGCGAAGTCGAGCGCGCTGGAACTGTCGTCGAATACGATTATGCGCGGGGAGCCTACCAGAGCTCTCGCTATCGTAAGGCGCTGTCTCTGACCGCCCGAAAAGTTTCTGCCGTCGCGTTCGACTATCTCGTCGAGTCCTTTTTTCTTTGCGCGTACGAAGTCAGCTGCCTGCGCTATCTCGAGCGCGCGCCATATCTCTTCGTCCGTCGCGTCCTTTTTCGCCCACTGCATATTAGAGCGTATCGTACCGCTTGCAAGCACCGCTTTCTGCGGCACGTACGCAACGGTAGTCCTCAGTTGTTCGAGCGGATATTTTCTGACGTCGGTGCCGAAAAGCTTAACGCTTCCTTCGCTGACGTCGTAAAACCTCGCGAGAAGGTTTACAAGCGTGCTTTTGCCGCTGCCCGTGCCGCCGATTATACCGACCGTTTCTCCTTTATTAACGTTGACGGTAAGGCCGTCGAGCGCGTAGTTGCCTCCGCCGTAACCGAAATAAACGTTATCGAAGCTGACTGCGGGAGCGTTTTCGTCGGGCGTTACCGTTTCGTTTCCTTCATCCGTTATAGACGGCTGAGTGTTCAGCACTTCGAGCACGCGGGAAGCGGAAGCGGACGATTTGGTTATCAGTATGACCATATTCGCCACGACGACGAGCGCGAGAGATATCTGGGTCATATAGTTGACGAACGCGATTATTTCGCCCTGAGTCATGTCTCCGCTTTCGACAATTCCTCCGCCGAAATAAAGTATCGCGAGTATCGCGACGTTGATTATCGCGAACGTGAGCGGGTTGAGGAGCGCGGATATCGCGCCTACCGTATTGCTGGTGCGGGTCAGATCTTCCGCCGCCGCCTTAAAGCGCGCGCGTTCGTAGTCCTGGTTCGCGAAAGCTCTGACGACTCTTACGCCCGCTAAGTTTTCGCGGGTCACGTTCGTGACTGTGTCAAGTTTTTTCTGCACAGTCTTGTAATGCGGAACTGTGCGAGACATTATCATATAAAGTACGAACGCGATGAGCGGAGCCGCCGCGAGAAATACGAGAGAGAGTTTAAGGTTGATAATCATCGCCATTACTGCCGCGCCGATGACGAGGAAAGGCGCGCGGATGAAAAGTCGTATCATCATCGCGACCATGTTCTGAAGCTGGTTCACGTCTGCGGTAAGTCGGTTGACGAGAGTCGCCGCGCCGAACTTGTCAAGTTCTTTATATGACAGTTTGTTTATGTGCGCGAACAGATCGTTTCTGAGCAGCGTTCCGTAGCCCTGCGAGCACTTGGACGCTACGTACTGGCATATAAGCGCGCAGCAAAGGCCTGTTACGCCCAGAGCGAGTATGAGAAAGCCGCGGGATAAGATATATCCCGTGCCTGCGCCGCTATTTATGCCTTCGTCTATGACCTGAGCCATCACGAGAGGTACTATAAGCTCAAAAATGGCTTCGAGGAGTTTAAAGAACGGACCCCAGATCAGGTGCGCCTTATAGTTTTTCAGATGTATCGCCAATCTTTTCATTTTCACTCTCAAATATTGACATTTTTTTGCGGATAAAATACAATAATAACTACGGACAGTCAGGTTTTACAGCTAAAAACGCCCTCTGTCAGGAAGGCGCTACGCTGTTTTCTTCCACACATACAGTATATATATTTAAGTCTGAAAATGCAAATATTTGGAGTGTAAAATGAGAGACGGTTTTGTAAAAGTAGCGGCGATAAGCCCCGATCTGAAAGTAGGGGATTGCGCTTACAACGCTCAGCGGATTTGCGAAGGTATTTCAAAAGCTTACGACGAAGGTTGCAAGCTGGTCGTGTTTCCCGAACTTTCGGTATGCGGCTATACCTGCGGCGACCTTTTTATGCAAAGCGTGCTTATGAGCGCGGCGGAAGACGCGGTCGCAAAGATCAGAGATTATTGCGCGGGCAAGCAGATATTTGCCGTGGTAGGCGCGCCGGTAGTTGCGGGCGGCAAACTTTACAACTCGGCGGTCGCGATATACGACGGTAAGATACTGGGTATCGTTCCCAAGCGGAACGTACCGTCTTATTCTGAATTCTACGAGGGCAGATATTTCGAAAAAGGCGAAAGACTGGATAACGTCGACAAGACTTATTATTGCGGAGACGAAGTAGAGGTCTGCTCAAAGGCGGTTTTCAGATGCCTTAATATGCGCGATTTCTGCATAGGCATCGAAATATGCGAGGATATGTGGATAGCGGGCGGCCCCGCGGACGCGCTCTGCGCGGCGGGCGCTACTGTGATATGCAATCTTTCGGCAAGCGACGAGACGGTGGGCAAAGACGAATACCGCAGACTTCTGGTAAAGACGGCTTCGGGCAAATGCAACTGCGCTTACGTATACAGCGATTGCGGAGAGGGCGAGAGTACGACCGATCTTGTATTCTCCGCGCATGACATGATAGCCGAAAACGGCGCGATACTTGCGGAAAGCAAGCCGTTCGAAGGAGGTTTCGCGGTCAGCGAGATAGACGTATCTAAGCTGGCTTCGGAAAGGATAAAGCAGAATACGACTCCTTCTCAGCCTTTGAAAGAGATAGGATTTTTCTCAGCGCTTTCAGAAACCGGGCTTACGAGAAATATAGAAAAACTCCCGTTCGTGCCTCAGGGCGACGCGGACAGGACGGCAAGGTGCGAAAGGGTATTTTCCATTCAGGCGCACGGGCTTGCAAAGCGTATGAAACATACCAATTGCGGTCACCTCGTCGTAGGACTTTCAGGCGGACTCGACAGCGCGCTCGCGCTTCTCGTGATGTGCAGGGCTGCAGAGATAGTCGGACTGGATAAAAAGAAAATAACCGCGATAACCATGCCGTGTTTCGGTACGACGAAACGCACCCGTTCCAACGCTGAAAAACTGGCGAGGGCGCTGGGTGTATCGTTTATGAAAATAGATATTTCTAAGTCTGTGCAAAGGCATCTTAAAGATATAGGTCACGACGGAGTGACGGGCGACGTCGCGTTCGAAAACGCGCAGGCGAGAGAACGCACCCAGGTGCTGATGGACTACGCCAACAGAACGGGCGGTCTCGTCGTCGGAACGGGCGATCTTTCTGAACTGGCGCTCGGCTGGGCGACTTACAACGGCGATCATATGTCTATGTACGGCGTCAACGGTTCAGTACCCAAAACCTTAGTAAGACACCTTGTCAGATATTATGCTGAGTGCGTGGCAAACCCCAAGGCGGGCAGCGTGCTTCTCGATATACTCGATACTCCAGTGAGCCCTGAGCTTATACCCGCGAAAGACGGGGAGATAGTTCAGAAGACCGAAGAGATAGTCGGACCTTACGAATTGCACGATTTCTTCCTTTACAATATAGTGAGATGGGGCTTCAGACCGTCCAAGACTTTCAGACTGGCAAAATACGCGTTTAACGGGGATTTCGACGATAAGACGATATACAAATGGCTTTACACGTTCGTGTCGCGTTTCTTCGCTCAGCAGTTCAAACGCTCCTGTCTTCCCGACGGACCCAAGGTCGGCAGCGTAGACCTTTCTCCGAGAGGCGGCTGGCGTATGCCCAGCGACGCATGCAAGGCTGAGTGGATAAAAGACCTGGAAAGCTGCGATCCGTCGAAAAAATAAAAGCTAAAAATCAAACTGTAAACAAGATAGATAAAATATCCGTCTGCAAGCGCGGGCGGATTTTTTGTATAAAGCAGATGAGTACTGACCGCAAGGCTTCGCTAAGCGAAACAAGCACCGACACGCGACAGCGGCTAATGCTCCCCGTCACACGGGGCGGCAGCCATGGCAGCTTCGCTAAGCGAAACAAGCATCGACGCGCGACAGCGGCTAATGCTCCCCGTCACACGGGGCGGCAGCCATGGCAGCTTCGCAACGCGAAACAAGCACCGACACGCGACAGCGACTTATGAAGTCGGTCACACCGACAGAAAAAAGCGCGACCCCCGAAGGAGCCGCGCTTAACGTTGTATCTTGCTTATATATTACAGCAGACCGTTTTTGATGGATTCGGAATTGCTCATGTCGTTATCTCTTTCGCTGTAAGAGTAGAACACATTGGATACCGACTGAGCAGAGCCCTCGTACCAAATGATAGCGGCGCCGATTTTACCATTCCAACTTTCGTCTGTTGTGTAATATTTGAGAAGACCGCATTCCCAGACCTGAACTTTTGCTTTAATGTAGTTAATGCTCATATTTTTCCCGCTGTTATCCTGTTCAAGCCTGTCGATTGTCGTCTTGTCGGCGTTTGCTATGTCAACGTCAATCTCAAATGTCAGTTCGTAATAAACGTCGCCGTTATCGGTCTTTTTCTTTTCTATCTTGGCAGTATCGCTTATGACGATACCTTCGCAGTTCCAGTTCGCGCAGGTTTTTTTAGCGTCTTCGAGGTTGTGTATTCCGGGAGATATGGTGCCGGAACTTCCGAACTGACTGTGCTTTTTCCAATCTGCGTTGTCAACGCTGAGAAGACCGCTTTTTTCGTCGTACTTGATCTTATCTCCGTCTGCCTGCATACGGTAATATGTGTTGCCGGCGGGATTGTATCTCAATGCCGCGCTTCTTACGAATGCGACTTCGGCAGCGCCGAAATTGTGGTTGACAGGAAGTTTGAGCGTCATATCGTCTTTTGAATTAGAATTCTGTTTTCTGAGTCTTTGATAGATAAGGGTGCCGCTCTTGTCTTCGATCTTGGTCGTACCTTTCGTGTAATTGAAATAGGTATAACGATTGACGAAGGACTCGTTGTATTCAACGGCGTTCATTATCTGCTGGATTTTTTCGGCAGTCGACAGGGACGAGTCGCTGATGATAGGAAGGATCGCGGTGTGCACACTTTCGGCTACGCTTGCTTCGGGAGCGACTTCGTAGTCCTGCAATACGTTGGGAACGCCTTCCGCTTCGGTAACGTTGTATTCGCCGTCGTCGCAGGCAACAGCCAGCAGACCTAAGGAGCTTATCAGCATCAGAAGCGTTAACAATGTGATAACTTTTTTCATAATAATCCTCTTATTATAATATATTCGTTTGGTATTGACCGCACGTTTCTTACTCGAAAAACGGAAACTTGTCCGTTTGTTTCTTTTATTATATTA
>DVNX01000007.1 GCA_018714045.1 Candidatus Ornithoclostridium faecavium | reverse complement strand
GACGAGATATATGAACTCAAAGGATCCTATAAACTCGCGTGTATTAGCGAACTTTGTGAGCGTCCATTTGCCTTGGCAAGGGGCGCATCCTACCACTGAGCCACTCCCGCATATTCTATATTTTTAAGTTTCATCAGATGGTGCGGATGAAGAGACTCGAACTCCCACGTCGTAAACACCAGATCCTAAGTCTGGCGCGTCTGCCAATTCCGCCACATCCGCTCAGTTATCAGAGTGGTGACCCATCCGAGAATCGAACTCGGGACACCATGATTAAAAGTCATGTGCTCTACCGACTGAGCTAATGGGTCAAAACCTTAGTTATTTTAACGCATCTGCCGAAAAATTGCAACTGTTTTTGCGTATATTTTCAACTTTTGCGACCCGTTATTAAGTTTGGCAGGGGTGGAAGGATTTGAACCCTCAAGTGCTGGAGTCAGAGTCCAGTGCCTTAACCATTTGGCGACACCCCTACGTGTCCATATTTTTTACCCTTGGCAGGGGTAGCAGGATTTGAACCTACGAATATCAGAGTCAAAGTCTGATGCCTTACCGCTTGGCGATACCCCTGTGTTAATGGGGTGAGTAGAGGGAGTCGAACCCTCGGCCTCAAGAGCCACAATCTTGCGCTCTAGCCAACTGAGCTATACCCACCACACATTGGCGAGCCTGAAGGGATTTGAACCCCCGACACACGGCTTAGAAGGCCGTTGCTCTATCCAACTGAGCTACAGGCTCATGCAGAGTTACCGCAATGGAGCGGGTGATGGGAATCGAACCCACACGACCAGCTTGGAAGGCTGGGATTCTACCATTGAACTACACCCGCGTGGGCGGATCTCCGTGATGCTTAGAAATTCTATCACACGGCCGCCTGAGTTGTCAACAATATAGACTTATTTTGTTGCGAAAAATTATTGTTGATTTTCTTTTTTCATCTTTCCGATGAGTTTCATGCGCTGTTCTTTGCTGAGTATGGTTTTTCTCAGCCTGATATTGAGGGGCGTGACCTCTACGAGTTCGTCGTCCGCGATGAATTCAAGGCATTGCTCCAGGCTCATAACGCGGGGAGAGACGAGTTTAAGCGCGTCCTCGCTTCCGCTTGCGCGGTTGTTGGTGAGCTGTTTTTTCTTGCAGACGTTGACTACCAGATCGTCCTCTCTGGAGTTTTCGCCTACGACCATGCCCGCATATACGGGAACGCCCGGTTTGAGGAAGAGGGTGGAGCGCTCCTGCGCGTTGAAAAGTCCGTACGTCGTGGTAATGCCGTCTTCGAACGCTATGACGGAGCCGCGCGTCCTTTCCTGGATATCGCCCTTATACGGTTCATAGCCCTTGAACACGCTGGTCATGACGCCGAATCCGCGGGTATCCGTCAGCATTTCGCTGCGGTAGCCGATAAGACAGCGGGAAGGAATCGAGAATTCGAGTTTTATCCCGCCGCGGTCGTCGGGCATCATCTCTACGAGTTCGCCTTTGCGCGCGCCGAGTTTGTTTATGACGGTGCCTGCGTAGTCTTCGGGTACTTCCACGACGACGCTTTCGATAGGTTCGCATTTAACGCCGTCTATTTCTTTATAGATGACCTTGGGGCGGGAGACCTGGAATTCGTAGCCTTCGCGGCGCATATTTTCTATAAGTATTGACAGATGCAGTTCGCCTCTGCCGTAGACCTTGAAGCAGTCGGGGGAGTCGGTCTCCTCGACGCGCATGCTTACGTTGGTCTGCACCTCGCGGAAAAGTCTGGCGCGGAGATGGCGGCTGGTTACGAATTTGCCCTCTCTGCCTGCAAAAGGAGAGTTGTTGACCATGAACAGCATCGAGAGGGTGGGTTCGTCTATCGCGACGAACGGGAGCGGGTCGGGCATATCCACGTCGCAGACCGTTTCGCCTATATTGAGTTTTTCCAGTCCGCTTATCGCGATGATATCGCCGACGCTTGCGCGGTCGCTTTCTACGCGTTTCAAGCCTTCGAACTGATACATTTTAGCTATCTTTTCGTGGGTAACTGTGCCGTCGGTATGGCAGATCGCCGCCAGCTGACCGCCGCGCATTGTACCGCGTACTATTCTTCCTATGCCTATCCTTCCTACGTATTCGTCGTAGTCGATATTGCAGATTATCGCCTGCAATCCGTCGGTATCGTCGCCTTCGGGGGCGGGGATCTCTGAAATTATCGTGTCGAGAAGGGGTTTCATATCCGTGCCCGTTTCTCCGGGAGTGAGGGTAGCCCAGCCCATTTTGCCTGAAGCGTAAACGGTTTTGAAATCAAGCTGATCGTCGTTTGCGCCCAGTTCGAAGAACAGATCTATGACCTGGTTGGCTATCTTGTCGAAATCGCAACCTCTGTCTACTTTATTGACTACGACTACGGGCTTTTTGTTGAGACCGAGAGCCTTTTTGAGCACGTAGCGAGTCTGCGGCATACAGCCTTCTACCGCGTCGACGAGAAGGAGAACGCCGTCTACCATAGAGAGTATGCGTTCGACCTCGCCGCCGAAGTCCGCGTGTCCCGGGGTATCGATGATATTGATCTTTACTCCGTTGTAGTGTACGGCGGTATTTTTCGCGAGAATGGTTATGCCGCGCTCTCTTTCGATTGCGTTGTTATCCATAACGCGGTCGGCGACCGCTTCGTTGTCGCGGAAAACGCCGTTTTGTTTCAGGAGTTGATCGACCATAGTCGTTTTGCCGTGGTCGACGTGAGCGATAATTGCAATGTTTCTTACGTCTTTTCTAATCATAAAAACCTTCTTTATACGTCTGTGAGCGTCACGAGTTTAGCGGCAAATTTACCGTTCCAGGCGCTCATATAACAATAATTTCCTCCGTAACCCAGACTTCCGGGGTTTATCAGCGTCAGAAGTCCGTCTTTCAGTATGACGGGGCGGTGGGTATGCCCGAACAGAGCTACGTCCGCGCCTTTTTCTCTCGCTGCGTAGGAGAGCGAAAGATAATCTGACTTTACGCCGTAGTCGTGACCGTGAGTCAGAAAGAACTTTACGCCGTCTGTCTCAACGAGTTCTTCGCGTCTGCCGCTCCTGAAGTCGCAGTTGCCGTGCACGTAGTGCAGTTTAGAGCGGTACGCGCCGTTTAAAAAATCTATATCTTTACCGCCGTCTCCGAGGAAGAATATATAATCCGCCTCGTCGAGCACGGTCAGAAATCTGTCCGTCATCGGGAGTCTGCCGTGAGAGTCCGAAAACGCGACGATATTGCTCATAATTTCTCTTTCAGAGCGGCGAGCGCGCGCGCCCTGTGGCTTACGGTATTTTTTTCAGCCATAGATGCTTCCGCAAAGGTCTTGCCAAGTTCTTCGCAATAGAAGAGCGGGTCGTAACCGAAACCGCCGTTCCCGCGGTATTCGTCCAGCACTTCGCCGTAAACTCTTCCTTCGCCCGAAAGTTTTCTGCCGTCGGGGAGAACAGCTGCTACGACGCTTGCGAAATAAGCGCGGCGGTTTTTGGGGAAGAGGCTTTCTCTTTCGTGCAGATTTTTGAGAAGGAGACGGTTGTTCTTTCCGTCGTCGCACGGTTCGCCGGCATAGCGAGCCGAATATACGCCCGGAGCCCCGCCGAGAGCTTCGACGCAAAGTCCGCTGTCGTCTGCGATCACGGCGTATCTGCCGCCCAGCATGTCGAATATCGTCTGCGCCTTTATGAACGCGTTTTCTTCAAACGTCGTGCCCGTTTCGTCGATATCGGTATGTATATCCATATCCGAAAGAGAGCAGACCTTATCGAATTTATCCGCCATGAGAGCGCGGATCTCGTCCAGTTTATGAGAATTGTTGCTTGCCAGTACAGCTATCATTTTTCTTCGTCTCCGACAATTTCTATCACCGCTTGCGAAGCGTGTTTCTTTATTTCTTTAGCGATCTCGTCGTAAAGCGAGGCGTCAACGTTAAGGCGTACGAACCTTGCCTGGATGCCCGACATTTCGTCCTTTACCACGCCGTTTTTATCGACCTTGTAATATACGAGGAAAATGCGGTTATCCTTAGAGTAGCGGACAAGGCATATATCCTTATACGGCACGCCCGTGAGCGCCATGCCGAGGAAGCAATACAGCTTGTCTTTTCCCAGTACGTAGCACGAAGCGAAGGTGACCGATATCATACACAGCTCAACGAAGGACATTATGCATATCGCGAAAATATCGAGAGCGTGATTGGTAGAGGTCAGATCTCCGACCTGCGCCAGTCTCAAACTATTGACTGTAATGCAAGTTAATGCTATAATCGTAACGATTGCGAAGAGCACGTAGACCACGGCTTTCTGCTTGAAACGGTAACGCTTTTTCATAACGAATATTATATACAAAAAATATAAATAAGACAAGGGATTTATTGAGGTTTATGCAATTTGAAAAAATTAAAGAGAGCGACAAAACTCTGATAGACGAAGTGCTTAAAAAGAGCGATTCTACGGGCAGCGAATATTCGATGCTTTATCTGCAAGGCTGGGACTTTTTCGATTTCGACAGTATGACGATAGCTTTCGAAGAGGGATACGTGTTCATACGTTTCAGCCCTCATCTTCTGGCTCAGGACGAAGAGTCGGACAGTCACGGTTATATCTTTCTGCCGCCGCTGGCGCCCAAAGGCGAATTCGCGAAAGCGGTCGAACTTTTAAGGCAGTATTGCGAGCAGTCGGGGGAAGAATTCTATATGTCTTCCTGCCGCAAAGAGGACGCTGAAAGCCTCGATCCGACAGTGTACGAGATAGCGGACAAACCCGATTACCGCAACTATGCGGAGTATCTTTACAACCCGTCCGATCTTATAGAATTAAAGGGTAAAAAGTATCACGCGAAACGCAACTTTATTTCGCGTTTTATCAACACGTACGGGAAAAATTACGTTTTCAGAACATATACTGCCGACGACCTTGAAGGGGTCTGCGAACTTTTCGGAGAGTGGGTGAAAACGAAGAGTTTCGACGAGTATCACGACAACAGCGAAAAGCAGGAAAAGAAGGTCGTGAAACTCGCGCTCGAATACTCTCTGAAATACGACGACTTTTTTGCGGACGTAATGGAAGTGAACGGCAAAATAGTCGGTTTCGAAACAGGGGAACTCACCGCGTCCAACGTCGGTATAGTGCACCTGGAAAAGGGCGATACCGACTACGACGGGATATATCCGTCGCTTTGTCAGATGTTCGCGGCAAAACATTTCGCGGGAGTGCGTTTCATAAACAGACAGGAAGACATGGGGCTGGAGGGGCTCAGAAAGTCAAAAGAAAGCTATCATCCGTGCGGTTTCGTGGAAAAGAGGATAGTGAGGCTTGTCGGCGCTAACGCGAGGGAAAAGGCGGAAAGCAAAGACTGAATAAAATAAAAGTTGTATAAGAGCGCGCGCAAAGGTCGAAAAAAATTGATTTTTGCGCGCGCTTGTAGTATTATTATTTCAACGATTTGATAAAAAGAGGTCAAAAAATGATAAAAACCTATTCGAAAGGCATGTATTACGTCGACGGCAAGTTCGTGGACGAAACTCAGCTCAAAGCTTATAATTTCAATGACGACGCCCTGGCGGACGCGTATAAAGGCACGATGGCTTATTCCGTGCTCAACGCGCACAATACCGCGGGCGAAGCTAAGAAGGGCGAACTTCTCAAACTGCGTTTCGACGCTCTCGCTTCTCACGACATAACCTACGTCGGCATAATCCAGACGGCGAAGGCGAGCGGTCTTAAAGAATTTCCGATACCTTACGTTCTGACCAACTGTCACAACTCGTTGTGCGCGGTAGGCGGTACGATAAACGAGGACGACCACGTTTTCGGTCTTTCTGCGGCTAAGAAATACGGCGGCATTTTCGTGCCTCCTCACCAGGCGGTAATACATACGTATATGAGAGAGTGCATGAGCGGCTGCGGCAAGATGATCCTCGGCAGCGACTCTCACACGAGATACGGCGCTCTCGGCACGATGGCGGTCGGAGAGGGAGGACCAGAACTGGTCAAACAGCTGCTTTGCAGAACGTACGATATAAAATATCCCGACGTAGTCGCGATAAATCTTAAAGGCAAACCGCGCCGCGGCGTAGGTCCTCAGGACGTAGCGCTGACGATAATAGGCGAGGTGTTCAAGAACGGTTTCGTAAAGAACAAGGTAATGGAATTCGTCGGCGACGGAGTCAAGAACCTGCCGATAGAATACAGGAACGGCATAGACGTCATGACTACGGAAACGACCTGCCTTTCCAGTATCTGGCGCACGGACGACGACGAGGTGAAGAACTATTACGCGGTAAGGGGCAGACTGTATGACTACAAGGCGATAACTCCCGCGCCGCTTGCTTACTACGACGCAGTGGTAGAGGTCGACCTTTCAAAGGTCATGCCCAAGATCGCGCTGCCTTTCCACCCCAGCAACGTCTACGACCTCAAGGAACTTATTGAAAATCCGTACGACGTGCTTGCAGAAGCCGAAAAGAAGGGCAACGAGCTTCTCGGCAACAAGAACGTCACGTTCAGACTTACCGATAAGATAAAGGACGGTAAAGTCATCGTTCAGCAGGGTATCATCGCGGGCTGCGCGGGCGGTACTTACGACAATATCTACGAAGCGGCGAGCATACTCGACAATGCTTCTACGGGCAACGACGCGTTCACGCTCAGCGTTTATCCGTCCTCTACGCCGATATTCAGCGATCTTCTCAAGAAGGGCGCGATAGAAAAACTCGTAGCGGCGGGCGTAAACGTAAAGACGGCGTTCTGCGGACCTTGCTTCGGCGCGGGCGACGTCCCTAACAACAACGCGCTCAGCATCAGACATACGACCAGAAACTTCGAATCGAGAGAGGGAAGCAAGCCCGGCAACAACCAGATCGCTTCCGTCGCGCTTATGGACGCGAGAAGCATTGCGGCGACCGCGAAGAACGGCGGCGTGCTGACTGCGGCTACCGATATCGACTACTACGACAAGATACCCGCTTTCAACTACGACGGACGCATTTACGAGAGAAGGATATACAACGGCTGGGGCAAGGCTGAGAAGGACGAAGAACTGCACTACGGACCCAATATAAAGGACTGGCCGCCCGTCATAGAACTGACTGACAACGTGCTGATAAAGCTGGCGGCGGTCATAAACGATCCCGTAACCACGACCGACGAGCTGATACCGTCGGGCGAGACGTCCAGCTACCGCAGCAATCCGCTCAAACTCGCGGAATTCGCGCTTTCGAGAAAGGTGCCCGAATACGTGGGAAGAGCGAAAGCTATCGCGGCTCAGCAGAAAGAACTCGAAGGCGGAAAGCTTCCCGAAGAATACGCGGCGGCTCTCAAGGCTTGCGGAAAGGAACTTAAAGGAAGCGTTTCGATAGGCAGCGGCGTTTACGCTGTAAAACCCGGCGACGGAAGCGCGCGCGAACAGGCGGCGAGCTGCCAGAGAGTACTGGGCGGCAGCTGCAATATCGCTAAAGAATACGCGACCAAGAGATACAGAAGCAACCTTATCAACTGGGGCATGATACCTTTCCTCAGCGACGAAAAATTTACTGACGGAGAGATAATAATCGTCGAGGGGATAAGGGCGGCTATCGAAAACGGCGAAACGACTTTCGCGGCGAAAGCGGTAGCAAAGGACGGTACTGTGAGAGATCTTACTTTGAGAATGGATCCGCTTACCGCGGACGAGCGCGACATAATCGCGGACGGCTGTCTGATGAACTATTACAAGAACAGGAACAATGGATAAAAAACCGCTCCGCAAAGAAATTGCGGCGCGTATAGCGGCTATGAGCGCGACGCAAAAATCGGCTGAAAGCCAAAAGGTCGCGCATAAAGTAGCGTCTTTCGGCATAACGGGCAAAAAGGTGTTTATATACAACGCTTTGCCCGACGAGGTCGATACGGGGAAGCTTATTAAAACGCTTGCCGCAGACAACGACGTGTATCTTCCCGTAGTTGACGGCGAGGATATGTTCCTCGTTAAGTACGGCGGAAAGACGGTTAAAGGCGCGTTCGGGATATCAGAGCCCGAAGGCGAAAGGCTGACCACGGAAGAAGTAGCCCCCGATATATGCGTGACCCCTCTGCGCGCGTTTGACGGTGAGCTGAACAGACTGGGCAGAGGAAAAGGGTATTACGACAGATTTTTCGCGGCGTGTGATTGCGAAAAGATAGCGCTTGCGTTCGACTGTCAGAAGACAGACAAAATAAACGCGGACGCGCACGACGTTAAAATGGACGTCGTGGTGACGGCGTCGGAGACATACCGCAAATGAGGATAATCACAGGCAGATACAGGGGCAGGAAGATAATCCCGCCCGAAGGAAACGACGAGATAAGACCCACCTCTGATATGGCGAGGGAGGGAATTTTCAACGTGCTTCAGGGCTACGTAGAAGGTTGCCGTTTCATAGATCTTTTCGCTGGCAGCGGAGCTATGGGCATAGAGGCTCTGAGCCGCGGCGCGGAAGAAGTGCTTTTCTGCGATACGGGCAGACAGAGCATGCAGCTGTTGAAAAAGAATCTGAGCGGGATAGACGGAAAATACAGCATTACTTCACGTGATTTCAGAGACGCACTGAGATCGGCTAAAGGCAAATGGGATTTCATTTTCTGCGATCCGCCGTATAAATACGATTATATAGCGGACGTTGCGGCGATAGTCGCAGAGAAAGAGCTTCTCGAAGAGGGCGGCTATATAATATACGAACACGACAACGATCTGAAGCCGAGCGTTCCCGACGGTTTCGAGTGCGCGAAAAGCAAAAGATACGGCAGGGCGATCGTCGAGTTTTACAGCCGCAAGAAAAGCGTGTGCGCGGTGACGGGCAGTTTCGATCCGTTCACGAAAGGACACAGATACGTCGTCGAAAAAGCCCTTGAACAGTTCGATAAAGCCGTAGTGGTCGTAGCCGTCAATCCCGACAGAAAGAGACTGTTTTCACTTGACGAAAGCGTGGAAATAGCTAAAGAATCTCTTGCCGACCTGGGCGAAAAAGTCGAAGTCGACGTATGTTACGGCATGGTAGCCGACTATTGCGAAAGCCGCGGAATAAAGGCGATCGTAAGAGGATACAGGAACGAGCGCGATTTCGCTTACGAAAAAGAGATGAGCGACTATAATTTTCAGCGCGGCGGAGTGGTGACTTTGCTGATAGAAGCTGAAGGAGATACGCGCAGGATAAGCGCGACGAGGATACGCGAAACATTGCGTACGGACGCGCCCGAATACGACGACCTCTGCGACGGATGCAAGGAAGTCGTGAAACAGCTTATGAAAAACAAAACCGACGAGGAGATATAATTATGGATTTGGAGATCGAAAGACTTCTGGATAAACTGGAAGAGGAAATACGTATAGGGAAAAAGACGGTGTTTTCGGGCGGAAGAACGAGCATCGACGATATAAAATGCCTTTCTATCATCGGGCAGATAAGAAGCGCGCTCCCGACCGCGATAACGGAAGCGAGAGTTGTTTTGCAGGACAGTAACAATATAATCGAGCAGGCAAACCTGCGCGCCAACGATATAGTCACCAAGGCGCAGCGCGACGCTAATGCGATGCTTTCCGAAAACAACATAATCGCTCAGGCTCAGCACGAAGCGGACAGGATAGTCGGAATGGCGCGCCAGGAAGCGGATGCGATAAGAAACGAAAGTTACGCCAGCATTTACGACCTGTTCAACAACGCGGAAAGAGAGCTCAGGCATTCTCTCGAACTGGTCGCGGGCAGCAAACAGGAACTGTCCGTCGCGATGAATACGCGAAGACGTTAAAGAAATAAGGAGACGAGAAGCGCGAGCGCGAAAGAGATCGCCGCCTGCGTAGTCTTTGTCGCAAGATAATACAACGGGCTTACTTTGCAATTTCCCAGGAATGTTAAGGATTGCAAGGATACCGACAGCCCGCCGAAGGACAGCAGTCCCGCCACTACAGGCAGGGCTGTTTTTATTTGCGCGCCGCTTTCTGCGATACTCTGACAGCCGCGCGTAATCTCTATGAGTCCTACTACCGTACCGCTTGCTGCCTCAGGCTCCCAGCCTATCGCGGAATATATTGATGAAAGGGGAGCGGACAGAGCGGAAACGACTCCTATATCGGTAAGTACGTCGGCTATCATACTGAAGATCGCGATATATCCGCCGACAATGAAAAGGCTTGTGAGCGCGCTCGACATGGATTTACCCAGAAGGTCGTCGAAATCGGGCGGGGTACGTAAAAGTTCCCCGTATTTTTTGGCTTTTTTCTTGCTTATCCTGAAGATGAATCCGTTTAAAAGGGCGGAAACGAAATGTATTGTCATAAGGAGATAGCCGAAGCTTGCGCTTTTAAACATTACCGTCCCGACCGTGCCTACGATGAAAAGGGGACCCGACGTAGAAGTGAACGCGCTTATCGCTTTTACCTGCCGCCCGTCAACTATGCCCGCGGAGTAGAGGTCGCTGAGAAGCCTGCTCCCCACGGGGTATCCGCTTATCGCGCTCATAAAGAACACGTAACCGCCGACTGACGGGCAGTTGTACAGCTTCGCTATCGGTTTTTTAAGCGCGTCGCCCAGTATCTGCGCCGTGCCTACCGAGGTAAGTATCCTCGTAAAGAAGAAAAACGGAAAGAGGGCGGGAGCGACGCTCGTCGCGAAAAGAAGCATGCCGTTGTATACGCTGGCGATATAGCGTTTGGGATCTGCGACGAGGCATATAACGAAAAAGCCTACAAGTATCGCGATAGTCGTTGCCGTTCTCTTTCTGCGTTTGTCCAGAGCTTTTGTGAAGTCCATACGAAAGTCTATGCGCGCGCGGCAAAAAAAATAACGCGCACGGGCGCGTAAACATATGATTAAAATATTAAGCTCCTGAAATGAAAACGACGGAAAGCCCGCAAAGGCGGGCAGTGCGGTCGGGTTCCGTAAATGAGAAAACGCGGTTATCTTTTTACGAAGAGGGTGTTGTCTCCGACAGGGTAGCGGGCGGCGGCAAACAGTTTGTCCGCGCGGTCGGTAGTAGCGAATTCGTCGGCAAAAGGCGCGCGGGTGCGCCTGGAGACGGCGAGAGGAACGCTTATATCTGAAAGCAAGTCCTCTTTTCCTTTTGCGACCGCAAGCACGTTCAGGAAGGAAACGGGTTTATCGGTCAATTCTTTGTGAGTGAACGTATTGTTTATTGCCGTATTGAGCGCGAGTCGTTTTACCCTTGCGCGGGTATACCTTTTAGATGCGGCGGAAGAGCAGAAATCTTCGAAAGATACGGACGAAGCCGCGGCGTTTCTGAGCCTGTTGGAAAGTCCTTCCGTATCGTCGTAAACGTTACTTGCGTTCTGAGCGGTAAGGATATATTTTATGACAGAGAAATAAGCCGTATCGTCAAGCGGGTGTTTTTCAATGTCTCCGAGAACGTAAGAGGGAACGAAACAAGGGTCGATCTTTTCTCCCTCAAACGCCGTTTTGCGCAGGGAAGAAGAGGTCGGGTATCCTTTCGGCGCGTCATCGTCGGGCGTGCTTTCTCTCTTTACCGTATAAGCTGAAATTTTCCTGCCCGTGTCGTTTATCGCCTTTAAATACTCTATGCCCAACACATTGTTCGGGGATATAGAGAACAGGTCGTTGCCCGTAGCTGCGGCGACTGCGGCGGGGTAGCCCGCGCCTTCTTTTACGAGCGCTTTTATCCTTTCGTTCACCTCGGGATCGGAAAGAGTATAAGCGGCATTTTCAAGCATTGAGATATCGCCGCATTCGCTGCCGAAAAAGAGGGTGGCGTCCTTTATAAGGTTCGCTGCCTTGACGCCTCCCAGAGCAAACTGGGGAGCGGCTGAAAGAGAGTATTCCGCGGGGAGTTCGACTACGACGTCCGCGCCCGCGAGCACCGCGTGTTTCGCGCGGGTATATTTGTCCAGGCACGCAAGCTCACCGCGCTGAACGGCGCTTCCGCTCATAACGCAGAACACGTTTTCCGCGCCCGCTTTGCGCGCGCTGTCAAGAAGGCGTTTGTGCCCTACGTGCAAAGGATTGAATTCGCAGATTATCACCGCGTTTTTCATAAAAAATCTCTCTCCGACGACCGCTTTTGCCTTTACAAAACTTTTTTGCGGTAGTATAATCAATTTGTAAATATATTGTAATATATTTTTGCGAAAATATAAAGTGTTTCGGAGGTCTTTCAAGTGAACAAACTCATTTCTGCAATAATCGAAAAGGCAAAGGGTCTGAAAAAGACGATAGTTCTCGCTGAGGGCGAAGAACCCCGTACCGTAAGGGCGGCTGAAATAATCACGAAGAACGGTATTGCCAATATCGTGCTTCTCGGTAACAAGGACAAGCTGGCTCAGATGTATCCCGACGTGGATCTGTCTCTCGTCAAGGTCGTCGATCCTCAGACCGCGGATATAGAGGAATTCGCAAACGAGTTTTACGAACTGCGCAAGGCAAAGGGAATGACGATCGAGGAAGCGCGCGTACAGATGAGAAAAAATCTCAATTACGGCGCGATGATGACCAGAAAGGGTCTCGCCGACGGTATGGTCGCGGGCGCTATCAACTCTACCGGCAACGTGCTCCGTTCGGGTCTTACGATAGTCAAGACCAAGCCCGGCATAAAGACTGTTTCCAGCTGCTTCATCATGTGCTTCGAAGGCACCCCGTACACCGCTCAGGACGTAATGGTCTTCGGCGACTGCGCGGTAAATATAGATCCTACGGCTGAACAGCTTGCGGATATCGCGATATCTTCTGTCGGTTCCGCTAAGGCTCTCGCGGGCATCGCAGAGCCCAAGGTCGCTATGCTTTCATTCTCGACGAAGGGCAGCGCTAAGCACGAAAACGTCGATAAGGTCGTGAACGCGGTCGCGCTGGTCAAGGAAAAGGCTCCCGAAATAAGCGTGGACGGCGAATTGCAGCTGGACGCGGCGATAATACCTTCCGTCGCAATGCTCAAAGCTCCCGGAAGCGACGTCGCAGGCAAAGCGAACGTACTTATTTTCCCCGACCTGCAATCGGGCAATATCGGCTACAAGCTGACCCAGAGATTCAGCGGCGCAGACGCTATCGGACCTATCTGCCAGGGCTTTGCAAAACCTGTCAACGACCTTTCGAGAGGTTGTTCGTCCGACGATATAGTCGCGGTCGTCGCGATAACCGCCGTTCAGGCTTCTCAGAACTAAGGAGGGGTATATGAAAGTTCTCGTAGTAAACGCAGGCAGTTCTTCTCTCAAATACCAGGTCATCGAGATGAATACCGAGACCTTGCTGTGCAAGGGCGGTATCGAACGTATCGGCATAGAGGGATCCAATCTCACGCAGGAATCGGGCGGCAAGAAATACAACGTAGAAAAACCGCTTGCCAACCATACCGAAGGTTTCGACCTCCTTATCAAATGTCTGACCGACAAATCCGTCGGCGGCGTGCTCGACGATATTTCGGAGATAGAGGCGGTCGGTCACAGAGTGCTGCATACGGGTACCGATTTCGACGACTCCGTCCTTATCACTCCCGAAGCGCTGAAAATACTCGAAAAGAACGCATTCCTCGGACCTCTGCACATGCCCGCGAATATCGCGTGCGTAAAGTCGTGCATGCAGGTTCTGCCCGGCGTTCCCAACGTCGCTGTATTCGACACCGCGTTCCATACGACGATGCCTGCGTACGCATATATGTATGCTATCCCTTACGAGGATTACGAACAGTTCAAGATAAGAAGATACGGCTTCCACGGTACCTCTCACAAGTTCGTTTCGCAGACCGCTAAAAAGTGGCTTGACGACAACGGCTTCGCCAGCGGAAAGATCGTTACCTGCCACCTCGGCAACGGTTCTTCGATAACCGCGGTCAAAGACGGTAAGTGCGTGGATACCTCAATGGGCATGACTCCGCTCGAAGGCGTACCTATGGGCACCAGAAGCGGCGATATCGACGCGTCGGTCGTGGAGTTCCTGTGCAATTTCAAGAAGATGACGGTCGGAGAGGTCATTACGTATCTGAACAAAAAGAGCGGTTTCCTCGGCGTCAGCGGCGTAAGCAGCGATTCCAGAAATATGCTTGAAGAAGCGCACAAGGGCAATAAACGCGCTCAGCTTGCGGCGGATATGTTTACTTACAAGGTCAAGAAGTACATCGGTTCTTACGCGGCGGCTATGGGCGGTCTGGACTGCATAGTCTTTACAGGCGGCATAGGCGAGAACAGCGACGAGATGAGAGCGGGTATCGTAAACGGTCTCGAATTCCTCGGCGTAGAGGTCGATAAGGCTGAAAACGCTAAGCGCGAAAAGCCTCCCGTCAGAGAGATAAGCACCAAGGCTTCAAAGGTCAGAGTGCTGATCGTACCGACCAACGAAGAGCTTATGATCGCGAGAGATACGAAACGTATCGTCAAGGGCGAATAATTTTTGTCAGATACGCAAGAAATGTTGCGAAAAAAGTTTGACAAAACAAAAAGCAAAATATATAATAGTTAAGCAATCACGTTAAAGAATTAAATGGAGGTGTGCGAAAATGGCAGTACCTAAGGGAAAAACGTCAAAGGCAAGAAAGCATTCGAGATCCGCTAACTGGAAGATTGATGCGCCGACCATGGTCGAGTGCCCTCATTGTCATGAATTGAAGCAGAGCCACAGAGCTTGCGATAACTGCGGTTATTACGGCGGCAAAGAGATCGTTGCTCAGAAGCAGAAGAGCGCGAAGTAATATTTCATTCGTTTAGAATTGCGGAACGGAGCGATCCGTTCCGTTTTTTTTATTTTGTGTTGCAATATTAAGTAATTGTATTATATAATAATCATAGTCCGTATTATCGCGCGTACGCGTGGCGGGCAAAAATCTCTTCGGAGGAATTTATGAAAGTATTGGTCGATTGTCACGGCGCTGACGCAGGCGTTCAGGTAGCTGTGGAAGGCGCGCTGGACGCGCTCAATGAAAGAAAATCTCTTTCAGTCGTTCTTTGCGGCAAAAAGCAGGATATAGACAAGTGCTTAGAGGGAAAGACTTACGATAAGGAAAGACTCGAAATAAAAGAGGCGGGCGAACCTATCACCAACGACGACGCTCCCGCTCTCGCGATAAGAAGAAAAAAAGACAGTTCCATGGTGCTGGGCTTGCGCGCTCTCGCGGCTGGCGAAGCTGACGCCATGGTAAGCGCCGGCAATACGGGATCCCTTCTCGTGGGCACGCAGGTGATAGTAAAGCTTATCGAAGGCGCGACGCGCGCGACTCTCGCTTCCGTAGTGCCGACGATAAAGGACACGCACACTATAATCGTCGACAGCGGCGCGAACGTCGATTGCAGACCCGAAATGCTTGAAGAGTTCGCGGTAATGGGCGACGTATACATGAGAAATATATTCGGTATAGAAAGACCGACCGTCGGCCTTTTGAGCAACGGCGCTGAAGAGGAAAAGGGCACGCCCGCGATAAAAGAAGCGCACGCTCTGCTCAAAAACGGCGGACTGAATTTCGTAGGAAACATAGAGGCGAGAGACGTCCTTACGGGTGCGGTAGACGTGCTGGTCACAGACGGCTTTGCGGGAAACGTAGCGATAAAGGCGTGCGAAGGCATGGGGAAGGCTATGTTCGTTCTGATAAAAGAAGGCATAATGCAGGGAGGACTTAAAGCCAAGATAGGCTACCTCCTTCTCAAAAACGTGTTCAGGGGAGTTAAGAAGCGCGTGTCGTCCGACGAAGTCGGC
Source organism: Candidatus Ornithoclostridium faecavium (assembly GCA_018714045.1). GTDB lineage: Bacteria > Bacillota > Clostridia > Christensenellales > UBA3700 > Ornithoclostridium > Ornithoclostridium faecavium. The sequence continues at coordinate 8,910 of DVNX01000007.1, read as the reverse complement.
GGAGGCGTTTTCCTCGGCGCAAATAAGATAGTTATAAAAACTCACGGCGCTTCAAACGCGTTCAGCTATAAAAAGAGCATTCTGAACGCTGACAGACTTGCCGAAAAGAACGTGGTCGGACAGATCGCGGAAGGACTCAGGAAAGTAAAAGAATGAACGAACTCAAAGGTCTCGAAAAGGCGATAGGATACGATTTCAAGGACGAAAGCCTGCTTCTCACGGCTGTCACTCATCCTACTTACGCGAACGAGCACAGGACGGAAAGCTACCAGAGGCTTGAATATCTGGGCGACGCGATACTCGATTTCGTCGTGGCGGAAGATCTTTTCGCGCGCTTCCCGGGCGCGGACGAAGGAGTGCTGACGACTAAGAGGATAGCGGCGGTATCCGCGACTCCGCTTATGAAAAAGGCGAGAGAACTGGGCTTTGAAAAGTATATAAAAGTCGCGCAGCACGTAAATCTCGACAGCGTACTGGGCGACGTGTTCGAAGCGGTCGTGGCGGCTATGTATCTGGACGGGGGAATGGAGCCCGCGAAAAGGTTCATACTGACCTCTTTAGAAGAATTTCTGGACGTAAAGGCGGGCGCGAGGGATTACAAATCCCGACTCAACGAAGCGCTTCCTCAGGCAAAGGTCATTTACAGAGAGATATCGAGGTCGGGACCTCCTCACGATCCCGTGTTCGAAATAGAGCTGGAGATAGACGGAGAGCCCGTCGCGAAAGCGCAAGCGGGAAGCAAGAAAAAGGCGGAACAGAAATGCGCCGCTATCGCGCTCAAGGCGCTGAAAAACAACAAAACGCGCGGATAAACGTCATGATACGCGTAAAGCTGCGAATGCGGATATATGTTGCAAACGCGCGGTTTTCGTGTTATAATGTCTAAGTATACGTGATTTGACGGATATCCGTCGGGAAGGAATATGAATTTAAAGAAGATAGAATTTTTCGGTTTCAAATCTTTTGCGGACAAGCTGGGCGCGGAATTCGACGACGGCGTTACCGCCATTGTCGGACCTAACGGCTGCGGAAAGAGCAACGTCGTGGACGCGATAAGATGGGTGCTGGGCGAACAGGCTCCCAAGGCTTTGCGCGCAAGCAAGATGACCGATATCATTTTCGGCGGTACCGAAAAGAGAAAGTCTTTGTCCTACTGCGAAGTTTCGCTTTATATGGACAACTCCAACAACATTTTCCCCAAAAGTCCTTTCGAAGAGGTCATAATCTCGCGTAAGCTGTACAGAAGCGGTCAGAGCGAATATCTGTTGAACCGCGAGACGGTAAGGCTTGCCGACATACTCGACCTTATCCGCGACACGGGTCTCGGCAAGGACGGTTACAGCATAGTCGGACAGGGTAAGATAGACGAGATAATGAACACGAAGCCCGAAAACAGGCGCAGTATTTTCGAAGACGCGGCGGGCATACTTACATACAAAAAGCGCAAGCAGGAGACGGAAAACAAACTCGCGCGCGCAAACGACAATATAGATAAGCTCAAACTCATCATGGACGGTTACGAGCGTCAGCTGGGACCTCTCGAAAAGCAGAGTAACGACGCGAAGAAATACCTTACTCTGCGCGACCGTCTGAGAGAGCTCGAAGTCAGCGACTATCTGTACCGCGTGGACAACTCAGAAAGTCAGAAGAGCAAGATACGCGATAAGATAGAAGCATTCGACCTTCAGATAAAGAACCGCGAGGACGACGTAAGACGCGCGGACGAAGAATACACGGACACGATGGTAAGGATAGGCACCATCGACCAGCAGATATCAAAACTGCACGACGAACAGACTCGTCTTGCGGTCGCCGCGGAAAGCGTGCGCGGTAAGGGCAACACTCTTACCGAAAGAATAAGCAACCTCATAGAGCTGCGCAAGCAGACCGAACAGAGACAGGTTGAGCTGGAAAAACAGCTTGAAGACAAGACGGCGGAACTTGCCGATTACGTCAACCACCTGGGTATGTTCACTGAAGAAAAAGAGGACTTAGACCGTGACATAGCGGAAACGGACAAGAAATACCTTACGCTTACCGACGAGATAGTCGGCAGAGAACGCGACATCGAAAACACCAACCGCGCTCTTCTCGAAGCGATGGAAAGCATAGCAGAGATAAAAGCGGACAAGGGTAAGCTGAGTGCGGAGCGAGAATCAGCACTGCAACGCATAGGCGAACTCAACGACGAATGCAACGCGCTCAAGCTGATGATAGAGCGCGAAGAAGAAAATAAGCGCAAACTCGAAGAGAGCGTTTCTAAACTCGAAAAGCAGAAAAACAAGCTGGCGAAGAATAAAAACGACGTCGCGGCTGAAGTATCCGACCTGCGCGCCAGGATAGACGACAAGAGACTCACGCAGGAAGAACTTGCGGGAGAGGTCAGCGCGCTGGAAACCAAGCACAGGATACTTTCCAACAACGATACCAAGATATCGGCGAAACTGCTTCTTAAGACTATAGAGGGCAATCCGCAGTACGAAAGCAGGGTCGAAGGCATGATAGCTTCGATGATAAAGGTGCCGCGCGAATACGAGATAGCGATAGACCTCGCGCTCGGCTCAGCGTCGCAGAACGTGGTCGTACGCGACGAAGAGGACGCAAAGGTACTTATCAGACTCCTGAGAGACAGAGACCTCGGCAGAGTTACCTTCCTGCCGATGACGAGTTACGGCGGCAAGGGTCTCGAAACCTATCAGAAGTCGATCCTGCACGAAAAGGGCTGCATAGGCGTAGCCAACGAACTCATTTCCTACGCGCCAAAGTACCAGAGCGTAATGCTCGGACTTCTGGGTAAAACGGTCGTGTTCGACAATATCGACAACGCGGTCGCCGCGGCGCGCCGCAACGCGTACAGCGTAAGGATAGTCACCCTCGACGGCGACGTGCTGAATACGAGCGGTTCTATTTCGGGCGGTTCGAACAAGAGAAACAGCCTTCTCATGCAGGAGCGCGAGATAAAGACGACCGAAGAACAGATAAAGAGCAAGAGAAAAGAATACTCTGCGCTCCAGCAGGAGATATTGCAGGACAGAGAGTATCTCGCAGAATTGCAGGCACAGCTCGAAGAATACGAAGAGGACGTCAAGAACGCAGAAGTCGCTTATGCGACCGAATTCGAAAGACTCGACCGTATTTCCAATAAGATAGAGACCGCTCTCGAGGATCTGGACAATAAGTCCAAAATGCTTGAGATACTCAACGGAAAGCTGGAATTCATTGAATCCAATCTTCTCAATATCGACAAGAGCGTTACCGACATTTCGGGCACTAAGGGCAACCGCGACGAGGCGGACAGGACTAAGGCGGAATTCGAGGAGAAAAAACGCCTCAGAGACAAGTATTCGAAAGACCTTTCGGATATGCGCGTAAGACTTGCCGAAGTCACTTCTGCGATAACCAAAGTCAACGAAAATATCGTCCGCGTAAAGCGCGAGTGCGAGGAGATCAACGAGGAGATAAACGACTGCAAGGCGAGGATAAAGGAACTCAACTCCCGTATCGGTTTTGCCGAAAGCAACCGTGCGGACGCGGTCGTAAGCGAAGAGGACAAGAAAAAGTACGCAGAAGCTACCGCGAAGATAGAGGAGCTGAACGGACTCAAGATAACGCTCAACGAACGCATCACATACCTTAACGATCTCAAGGACGCGCAGTCGAAAGAGATAATGGCTTTGAACGAGTCCAAGGTAAGGCAGGAAGCCGCGCTCGAAAAGATAGACGACATGATGGTATCCGCAAGGAACCATATAGAGGAAGAATACGGACTTGCCGACGACGAGATGAACCGTTACAGGCTGGACGATTTCGACCCGTCCGTATCCGCGGGAGAGATAACCAAGCTCAAGCGCGAAAAGACGGCTCTCGGCGCGGTAAACCTGGACGCTATCGAAATGTTCAAGGAGATAGGCGCGGAATATTCGACGAAGAAAGTCGAGTACGACGACCTCGTAAAGGCAAAAGAGGACTTTGAAAAGATAATCGCCGACCTTGCGAAACAGATGCAGGAGCAGTTCAATACCGAATTTGCTAAGATAAACGAAAACTTCCAGAAGATATTCGTTGAGCTGTTCGGCGGCGGCAGCGGCAAGCTGGTCATCGAGGAGCCGCCCGAAGGCGGAGACATGCTCGAAGCGGGCATCGAAATATACGTTCAGCCCCCGGGCAAAAAGCTTACCAGCATGACGCTTATGAGCGGCGGCGAAAAGGCGCTGACCGCGATAGCGATACTGTTCTCGATACTAAGACTGCGCCCGATGCCTTTCGTCGTTCTGGACGAAATAGAGGCGGCGCTGGACGAATCCAACGTCGAGATATTCGCTAAATATCTGAAGAGATTTTCAGACAATACCCAGTTTATCGTCGTCACGCACAGAAAGCCGACGATGGAGCTTGCGGACAGGCTGTACGGCGTTACGATGCAGGAAAAAGGCGTCTCTACGATCGTCACCGTTTCGCTTGCAGAAGCTATCAAGCACAGCACGAAGGACAACGCTTAAAAGGGAGGCAATATGGGCTTTTTCGAAAAACTCAAGGCGGCGCTCCGCCGTACCAAAGAGGCGTTTGCTAAAAAGATGTACGAGCTCTTCTCGGGAAGGGAGCTCAACGACGAATTCTATGAAGAACTCGAGGACGCGCTGATAAGCGCGGACGTCGGTTTTACTGCGACCGAGCAGATAATAGACGAATTCAAGGACGAATGTTATAAGCGTAAAATAAAATCTACCGAAGACGCGAAAGACCTTCTCAAAGAGATAATGGTAAACGCGATAAATTACGAGATTGAACCTTATTCTTATCCTCTCGTCATCCTTGTCGCGGGCGTCAACGGCGTAGGAAAAACTACGGCGATAGGAAAGCTGGCGAAATATTTCAAGAGCAAGAAGAAATCGGTCGTCCTCGCGGCGGCGGATACGTTCAGAGCCGCGGCGGCGGAGCAGCTCGAAGTGTGGGCTGACCGCGCGGGAGTAAGGATTATCCGTCACGAAGAGGGCAGCGACCCCGCGGCGGTAGTCTACGACGCTCTGGCTTCTGCTAAAGCAAAGGGCACGGACGTCGTACTCATCGATACGGCGGGCAGATTGCAGAACAAGAAAAACCTGATGAACGAACTTGCTAAGATAAACAAGGTCGTCGGCAGGGAATATCCCGACTGCGATTACCGCACCTATATCGTCATCGACGCCACGACTGGTCAGAACGCGCTTCAGCAGGTCGAGGCTTTCGACGAAATAATAGATATGGACGGCATAATTCTGAACAAACTTGACGGCACGGCAAAGGGCGGCGTAGTTTTCGCTATTTCCGCAGAAAGGGAACTGCCCGTGGTGTTCGTCGGCGTAGGCGAAGGAATAGACGATATCGAAGAATTCGACGCGGAAGCGTTTATCGACGCGCTTTTCTGATAAACTTTAAAATTTCGTTTGACAAACCGCAGACGCGGTGATAATATGTAAAGGCAAAATACTTTAACAAGTAAAAATACTTTACAGCTAAAATGGATAAGAAAGACAAACTGTATATCGCTCTGTACAACGATTATTACGGCTCTTTGCTGACTGAGTACCAGAGCGATCTGATATCCCGGTATTACGACATGGATATGTCGCTTGCGGAGATCGCGGAGGTCTACGGCATATCGCCTCAGGCGGTCAGGGACGCGCTCGTAAGGGCGCAAAAGACCCTCGAAGAATACGAAAGCAAGCTCGGGATAGCCGCGAAGACCGCGCAGGTCGTTTCTCTTCTCGAACACGCTGAGGCGTGCGGTATGAGCAAAGAGGCTGAAAAGGACGTAGACGCGGCTTTGGATATTTTGAAGCGATAGGAGAATTTATGGGAGCATTCAGCGGACTCAGCGAAAGACTTTCGCACATTTTCAGCAAGTTAAAGGATAAGGGCAGGCTGACGGAACTCGAAGTCAAGACCGCGATGAGAGAGATAAGGATAGCCCTTCTCGAAGCGGACGTCAACTATCTCGTCGTAAAGAACTTTGTTTCGAGGGTGTCCGAAAAGGCTGTCGGAGAGGACATTTTAAAGGGACTCAATCCGACTCAGCAGGTCATAAAGATCGTCAACGACGAACTGGTCGCCACGATGGGCGGCACGTTCAGCAAGATAGAGATATCGCCCAAACCGCCTACGATAATCCTTATGTGCGGTTTGCAGGGCAGCGGTAAGACGACTATGTGCGGCAAGCTGGCGGTAATGCTCAGAAAACAGGGCAAAAACCCCCTTCTGGTAGCGTGCGACATATACCGTCCCGCGGCGATAAAACAGCTTCAGGTCGTCGGAAAGAACGCCAACGTACCCGTTTTCGAAATGGGTCAGGTGGACGTAAAGAAGATAGCTAAAGAAGCGCTCAAAGTCGCGGCTTCGAACAACAACGACGTAGTTATCGTCGATACGGCGGGCAGACTGCATATCGACGAGCAACTGATGGATGAGATAAAGGGGCTCAAAGAGCTTCTCAATCCTACGGAAATACTCCTTGTAGTCGACGCTATGACGGGTCAGGACGCTGTCAACGTGGCTCAGAAGTTCAACGAGGTAATGGACGTTACGGGCGTTGTGCTGACAAAGCTGGACTGCGATACGAGAGGCGGCGCGGCGCTGTCCATAAAAGAGGTCACGGGAAAGCCGATAAAGCTGTGCGGCGTGGGCGAAAAGCTGTCCGACATAGAGGTTTTCCACCCCGAAAGAATGGCGTCGAGAATACTCGGTATGGGCGACGTGCTCACCCTCATCGAAAAGGCTCAGAACGCTTATTCTGAAGAAGAAGCCAGGGAAATGCAACGCAAGATGAGAGAGCGTTCTTTCACCCTCGAAGACTTCCTTGTCCAGTTTGAAAAGATGAAGGACATGGGCGATCTGAAGCAGATGGTGTCCATGATACCGGGACTTGCCGGAAAGCTGGGCGACAACGTCGATATAGACGAAGGAAAGATAGACAAGATGAAGGCGATCATCTATTCTATGACCCCCGCCGAAAGACAGAACCCCGACGCTATCAAATCTTCGCACAAAAAGCGCATCGCGGCGGGAAGCGGCACTACGATACAGGACGTCAACTCTCTTCTCAAACAGTTCTACCAGACTAAAGAGATGATGGGAAGAATGGCGAATATGGGCAAGCGCGGCTTCGGCGGCAGATTCCCGTTTTAAAGACAAAAAACAAAAACAATATACAATTTTACAGCCGTAAGGCAAAAAGGAGAAATAATATGGCAGTTAAACTCAGACTTACCAGAATGGGCGCTAAGAAGGCACCGTTCTACCGCATCGTAGCTATCGACGAGAGAAAGGCGAGAGACGGACAGTATCTCGAAAACGTAGGCACCTACAATCCCGCTACCGAAGAGCTCAACATCAAGAGCGACCGCGCTCTCTACTGGCTCGGCGTAGGCGCTCAGCCCACCGAAACGGTAAGAACTCTGCTCAAGAGACAAGAGATCATTAAGTAAGGCGAAGTATGGAAGAACTGGTCAGATACATCGTCAGCGAGCTGGTTGACAACAAGGACGCGTTTACCGTCGAAAGCTCTGAGCAGGACGGCATCACCGTGATCAACATTATCGCAGACAAGGACGAGATCGGCAAGATCATCGGCAAGCAGGGTCGTATCGCCAAGTCTATCCGCACGCTCGTAAAAGCGGCTGCGGGAAGCAACGCGAAGAAGATCTCCGTCGAAATAATCGAGAGATAATGACTCAGACAAGGATCACGGTAGGAGAGGTCGCGAGACCTCACGGGGTCGGAGGAACGCTCAAAGTCAATCCTCTGACCGACGACGTGCGTCGTTTTGAAAAACTGAAAAGCGTTATCGTGGACGGCAAGGAATACGCCGTCCTGCGCGCTTCGGTTTCGCAAAGCGGCGTTTTTTTGACTTTGGATGGCGTCTCTGACAGAAACGCGGCGGAAGCGTTCAGAGGCAAGAGCCTGCAAGTAAAGCGCGAGAACGCAAGCGTCGCGAAAGGGCGCGTTCTCATAGTAGACGTGCTGGGCTGTACGGTCAGCTTTGAAGACGGCGAGGTCGCGGGAGAAGTCGTCGACGTTCTCCAGCACGGCGCCGCAGACGTCTGGGTGCTTGACAAGGACAGAAAACAGATACTTTTCCCCGCTTTGAAACGCGTTTTCGTAAGCGAGGATTACGAGGCGAAAAAGATCGTCGTTTCGCGCAAGGCGTTCGACGAAGTAGCGGTCTATGAAGATTAAAGTCGCGACCCTGTTTCCCGAAATGTTCGACTGCATGCACGTCGGCATTATCGGAAAGGCGATCGAAAAAGGGCTTTTAGAGCTGGATTGCGTAAATATCAGGGACTATTCAAAGGATAAACATTCAAAGACGGACGACTATCCGTTCGGCGGAGGAGCGGGCATGGTGATGACCGTCCAGCCTTTGCACGACTGCGTGAACGCTATGGATCCCGCGCACGTATACAGGCGCATATATATGTCTCCGCGCGGCGCGACTTTAAATCAGAAAAAGGTCGTGGAGCTGAGCAAAACGGATAAAATTCTGTTCGTATGCGGCAGCTACGAGGGCGTGGACGAGAGGTTTATTCAGCTGGATATCGACGAAGAGCTGTCGATAGGCGATTACGTGCTGACGGGCGGCGAACTGCCGTGCATGGTCACCGTGAACGCTATCGCGAGATACGTGGACGGCGTGCTGGGAAGCGAACAGTCTGTTGAAGAAGAGAGCTTTTCGGCGGGACTTTTAGAGTATCCGCAGTATACACGCCCCGCGGTGTTCGAAGGGCTAAGCGTGCCCGAAGTGCTTTTATCGGGCAACCACGGCAACGTGGATAAATGGAGAAGGGAAAGACAGATCGAGATAACAAAAGAGAGAAGACCCGATCTGTACGAACTCATAAGACCTCAGATCGAAGAAGAAGAGGCGAAGAAACTCAA
>DVNX01000053.1 GCA_018714045.1 Candidatus Ornithoclostridium faecavium | reverse complement strand
CTGGGCAGAGCATTGGTAAGACAGCCCAAAGTATTTTTACTGGACGAACCGCTTTCGAACCTGGATGCGAAACTGCGCACGGCAATGCGTACAGAGATAACAAACCTTCACGAAAGACTGCAGACGACCTTTATTTACGTCACTCACGATCAGGTAGAGGCTATGACTATGGGCACGCGTATCGTCGTTATGAAGGACGGACGCATACAGCAGATAGGTTCTCCGAAAGCGCTGTTCAACAATCCTGCCAACAAGTTTGTTGCAGGTTTTATAGGTACGCCGCAGATGAATTTTTTCGATGCCGTCCTCAATGCGGAAGGAGAGATAGTTCTGCCTGACGGCGCAAATGTGGTAATTACGCAAGAGAAAAGATCTGAATTGAAAAAATTGCCTCATGGCGAAACGGAAGTAATATTCGGCATAAGACCTGAAGACGTATTTATTGCGAAAGAAGGGGAGAGACGTTGTTCTGAAATGATAGCCGAAACGATCGAAGATCTCGGCAACGAATGTCTGGTCTATGGTCGTCTGTTGTCAGAGGACGGAAGTCCTACCGTGGCGATAACGATCAAAACGGACGGAAGAAGAGAAATACGCAAAGGTGAAAAACTTGCCATCGTTTATGACAGCGACAGGATTCATCTTTTCGACGCACAGGACGAGACGACTTTGTTCGGTTGCGTAAACGGTGCAATGTGAGGAGAAAAATGGGATATATAGATAAAGTCAACATAAAACACGGGAGTGATTCAAAAAGGAGATTTTCTACCGGCAATACTTTGCCGCTAGTATCCTTGCCGCACGCTCTTGCGTCGTTTACTTTGCAGACTACGTCCGAGAGTCCGGAATGGTTTTACAATCCCTGCGACCGTTCGTTCGAAGGAATAAGGCTGACGCACAGACCTTCTCCGTGGATAGGTGATTTTGCATACTTTACATTTATGCCTCAGGCGGAACAGCCTTTTGTCAATCCTGACAGAAGATGGTCGGGATTCAGACCCGAGGATACCGTTTTACGCCCGGACAGAATGGAACTGACAGCCCTTAGATACGGCGCAAAGATCAGGCTCGCGCCTACCGACAGCGGCGCGGTCGTAAGGATTGAATACGACGATACCGTAACATGTCCAAGATTCGCGGTGTTGCCTCCCGATTTCGAAGGAGAGATAAGAGCTGACCGCAGTGCCGGGGAGATAGCAGGGTATACCACTTCTCACAACGGGCAAGGTAAGGGTAACCTGCGTTGCTACTTTGTGTTCTCGTTCGATTGCGGGATAGGAGACTGTTACGTAAGCGACGGCGTTAAAGCGCAAAGAGGTGAAAAATATTCAGGAAAAGCAGCGGGAATAAACGTTGCCTTGAACAAAAAATGCGTTACCGTCTCGTTAGCCATATCATATATCAGCGAAGAACAGGCAAGATACAATCTTGAAAAAGACGCGTCTTCAAGCTTTAAGGAAACAGCTGAAAAAGCAAGAAAGATATGGGAAGAAAAGCTGGGTAAGATTGCTGTGAAAGGCGATCCCGAAAAAGAAAAAATCTTTTACTCGTGTTTGTACAGGGCATATTTATACCCTACAAAATTCTACGAGACAGACATGTACGGAAGAGACCTTCACGTGATTGCGGAGACAGGTGAAATCAAAGAAGGAATAATGTATACCAACAACGGTTTCTGGGATACTTACCGTACGGTCTATCCTTTGTTTTCGATAATAGACAAAGAAGCAGACGCCGCGTTCGTAAAAGCCTGGCTTAACTATTTCGACGATACGGGATTTTTGCCTAGATGGACCAGTGCAGAAGAGAAAGGTACTATGCCCGGCACTCTTATAGAGGCGGTACTGGCGGACGCCTGCGTGAAGAAGATCATTGGCGGAGAGGACGCGCGCAGGGCTTTGGTAGCTATGATCGAGAATGCCGAAAACAGGTCCGATTCACCGCTTCGAGGGCGCAAATGCGTTAGTTTCTATGTGGAAAACGGATACGTTCCTTTCGATCGGTGCAAAGAGAGCGTAAACGAAACTCTCGATTGCGCTTACGGTGATTTTTGTATTGCGCAGGTTGCGGCATTGCTGGGGGAAAACGAAACGGCAGAGAAGTATTATAAACGAAGCAAAAATTACGCTAAGCTTTACGATCCCGAAACAGGATTTATGAGAGCGAAGGACAGCAACGGGAATTTCAGAAGCGAATTCGACTGCCATTATTGGGGACGAGATTATACGGAGGCCAGCGCGTGGCAGACGACTTTCGCCGTCCAGCACGACCTTGATGGTCTGGCGTCTCTTATGGGCGGAAAACGTAAGTTCTTGCAAAAGGCGGATGCTCTGTTTGCAGAAAAACCGTTTTACAGAACGGGAGGTTACGGTGAGGAAATACACGAGATGACCGAAATGGCAGCGGTAGATCTCGGGCAATGCGCAATTTCTAACCAACCCAGTTTCCATTTGCCGTATTTGTATGCGGCTGCGGGTGAAAAAGACAAGAGTTCTGATATACTCAAAAAGATATGCGAAAGCGTGTTTTCCTCCGGAGACCGAGGTTTTCCCGGCGACGAAGATAACGGTACTATGGCGTGTTGGTACATATTTGCGACGATGGGATTTTATCCGCTTTGCCCGGGAAAAGACGAATACGTCGTTACGCAGCCGATGTTTGACGAAATAACCGTTTTCACGCAGGGCGGGCGAAAGAATATGATAGAGATATTGAAAGGTAAAAACAAAGTCAGTCACGGGATCATCGTAGGTTGACGCATTGTCTGAAAGCGCCGTCCGCGATCGCCGCAGGCGCGAAAGGAGGTACAGATGAAAAAAACAGTCGCACTATTGCTCTTGGTGTTCGCTTTGACGCTGGGTCTGTCGGCGTGTGACCTGAGCGGAACCGTAACAGACGGAATAATCGTTTCTGTTATGCCTGAAAAAACGGTTTATGAAGAGGGTGATATTTTCGATCCTTCCGGTATGCAGGTCACATTGAAGTATACGGACGGAAGCTCTGAGATAATATCTGATTATCAAATAGCGCCGAAAGACGCTCTGACGATAAACGATCTGAAAGTCACCGTGATGTATATCAAAGACGGAAAGACCTATACGGCTGACGTTGCCGTAACTGTCAAAGGAAAGGAGAGCGCGACTCTCGCCGCGCCGACCGTATCCGTAAGAGGCAGCTTTGCGGTATGGGACGCGGTTCAGGGAGCTGAAAGTTACGAAGTCTATGTGGACGGGCAGCTTGCCGGAACGGTCACGGGAACGCGTTTCGCACTTACATTCGACTCAGGCGCACACGACGTTTACGTGGTGGCGAAAGGGACTAACGAAGGAGAGAGCGTGAAGAGCAAACCTTCCGGTATCGTGACGTATGTAGCTGAAGGCGACGTTCCGGGAGTTCCTGTCATTTCGCTTTTCGACAACGAAGTAAAATGGAAGCCTGTAAAAAACGCCGCAGTTTACGAAATATACGTTAACGACGAAAAAGCGGGTGAAACGACGCTGACGGAATGCACTTTGCCTTATACCCTAACAGGGGTATATTCAGTAAAAGTCAGGGCGAAAGCGGCTGACGGAATCGCGACGGGAGATTTCTCTAACGTATGCGATTACATAATAGAAACGGATATCACAGTTCCGCTTGTTCTGGTAACATACGACAACCGCGTTGCGTCTTTCGGAGGAAACGGTTTCCTTACGGCTGAACAGACGTACGCAGAAGGGAGATCTTACGAAAACGCTGCTCTTATGCTCGAAAAGGCAGACGATTGGTACTACATAAAGTCTAAAGACGGACAGTATCTGGTATACGCTGACGGAAAGGGTGTGTTAGAAGACAGGACATACGTTTTTGCAGACAAACTGGATAAAAATGACGACGCTTTTAAATGGCAGATAGAGAGAGTACAGGGAAGCGCAGACAGATATCGCGTTTCAAATATGGCTGTAAAGACGCAAAGCTATCTTTCTTGCGCTGACGGCGATATAAGAGTAGACCGCGTATCATCCGCGATATTGCCTGAAGAAGCATACGTATTCAGATTTTGCAAAGCGGAAGTAGACGAGTCGTCATTCGCACAAGGTCAGGAGGCCGTGGTTTCTCCGTTTGACATAACCAAACCTTTTGTTATGAATTACGTTTCTCTTTCAGACAGGAATTATTATATGGGAATAGTCAGTGAAGAAAGTTGTCCCGTTCAGGATTTTCTTTCTGAAAAAACAGGATTTATAAAATATGCGCCTGCAGAATTGACGGGAAAGAGCGTGTTTATGTTCGAAGAAGCAGTCGGATATGACGAAAATTCAGTTTACAATCCAGAAAACGCTCGCCTGTACAGAATAAGAACGTATGACGGCAGATATCTGGCGATAGCGAAAGGAAATTACTTCTTCTATTCCGGCGCCGGCGACTACGTTGCGGCGGTTGAGTACAGCGAAAGCGATTTCTCGCAGATATGGTCGATCATTGTAAAGGAAGACGGCGTGGTGAGGATCCAGAATATGAGTTACAACTTCGATTGGGATATTCAGAATGCTTATGGCAGCTTGTGTGCTTATCTTACAAATCTTAACGCTGGAGACGGTCATGCCGGAATGTCGATATATAACGCCGATTACGCCGATTATTACGATATAAAGCTTACAAACGTAGACGTTGAAATGAAGCCTGTGTATCGCAGTGACCTCAGCGGAAAGACGGCAAAAATAACCTACCTCGGCAGAGAGGACAGGTATATGACTCTCGGCAGTGAAAATATCATGCAAGTCAAAGACATGTCAAGCGCTGAAAGTTTTACATTTGAAAAAGCAGAAATAAACGGTCTTAACGGAGCTTACAGAATACGCATAGGAAACGGCGATTATCTTACGTACACAGATTGGAAGACTATCGAAGCTTTGCCTGAAAACGGCGATGATTCGCAAATATTTATACTTACGTCGGTATGCGGTTTCTCGTCAGCGTATCTCATAAGTCCATATTGTGCGGGAAAGACTCTCGATCCGATTGACAATACGCAAAAGTACAATTACCTGTTTGTCAACGACGAGGGTACCAATCATCCTCAGCTCAGCGGCGACGATATTATGAGAGTTTACGGAGAAGTGGGCAGAGTGGAACACAGAAATTATTTCGAGAGGATATGGCTCTTGGATTTCATTGACTGACGGAGGAAACGGCATGAAAAAATTCAGGATAATCGTTTTGATAGCGGCTTTGATCGTATTTACCGCATTGACGGCGGTTGCCGTAGTAGCATGTAAAGACGACAAAAAAACAGCGGAATATACCGAGACCGATCTGTTCTGGCGCAGCGCTTCGCATTCGTCGGTAGTATATGCGATAAAAACGTCCGGGCTAACAGTTCCGGAAACGGAAATGGTTGTATCTTTACAGGGCATAGTTGCAAAGGAATCAGCGGCAATATTCGTCGATTCTGACGAAGAAAGCGAAGACTGGCTGGAATATGCGGCTGAAAAATACGGATTTATAACCAGATATGTCGCAGATCCTTGGGAACTTTTAGATATGTTCGCAAGTAGCATAGACGGCGAAAAATACGTATTGTACAACAGCCACGGCGACGAAGATACCAATATTTTTGATCAGACCGTAAATTACGCTACGACTGTCTCCGGCGCAGAAAGATGGCTTATGATACCGGCAAGTCTCGAAGAAGATGCAATCGAACACGGACTTACTCTCGGGAAAGATGTAAGGGGAAGCAATACCGCTGACATTTTTAACGAGTACAAGGACAGACTAACGAAGAAATTGCTTATTCATCAGTCTCCGCTGAAATGGGAGCTCAGGGATTATGCAATCGCAGCGTCTGCTATGTGCTTTTACAGCGATTACTACGACGGTTCCGATGTAAAGGACGATATACTTTCGTGGGCTGACGAGAACGTCCCGATACTGGGCTGGACAGAAAACGAAGTCAATTTTGTCGAGTCCAACTCGATACACTCTAAGATAACTGTCGCTGCTGACTGGTCGTCAAATCTTTCGTTATATTCTTCATTCGATCAGCAGGAGACCTACGAACAGATCAATTACGAATGCAAAACGCCTGAGACTGAGAACAAGCATTACGTAGCGATAGTGATGAGTGACGGCGACAATCTTCAATGGATGGACAACGGGTTTGCCACGGACAGCAAGTATTACGGTTCGCAATACAGAGGAGATTTCCCTATGACTTGGACGATGGCTCCTTCTATGACGGATCTTGCGCCGCACATTCTTTCGTATCTGTACGAAAACGCGAGCTCAAACGACGAGTTTATAGCAGGACCTTCCGGGGTAGGCTACGTTAATGCCACTCATTACAACAGCGACGCATTGGCGGGATACGCTGCACTCACGGCGAGCTATATGAAGGAGACGGGCTTAAGTTATCTCAATCTCCTTGACAGCAACGTCGACAGAAACGTTTTGGGAGAATTCGCTAAATATGATTGCATAAAAGGCGGGGTATGGTCTGTCGGCGAAAAATACATAGAAGGAGAAGGCGGAGTTTACTGGGCAGAAGACAAACCGTTCGTATGCGTAAGGGAGACTCTTTGGAGAATAGCCGGCGACGACGTCAGCAATTCTTATTACGGTTTTGTGGAAAGGGTCGCTCAGAGAATAAATAACTACAAAGTAGACCCGTATTCTATAGAGGGGTATACCGTCGTCGTGGCTCACGCCTGGAGCATAGGAACTATGGATTACGTTTCAAGGTTCGTAGAGGCTCTTGACGAAGACGTTGAAGTCGTCACTTTGGGGCAGCTTTTAAACCTTGTGACAGAGAACGTAGAGCACAAAGACGTTGCATATCCCGACGACATCAGACCAGAGGACATAACCGATCTCGTTCCGATATCTAGTGAGCAGTACAGGGTGGCGCAGATAGACGCTCTTGCGACCGACAGTCGTAAATCTTTTGAATTCGACGGCGGAGAGACGGGCAGTTACGGCTGGCAGTTCGGCAACGGAGGAATGCAGTACGACAGCGCGGGCTATGCTCAGGAAGGAATAAAGCTGGACGGCTCTGATCTCAACGACGTTATAGACCCGATGCCCAATGCGTGGGCAGTCAACAAAATATCTGTCGGCGAAGAGGATTTATATCTCAGACTTTTCGCGTCGATATCTTCTGACAGCGACGTTAATATGCGGATAAGATTTTTGTGGACAGAAAACGGTGAATTGAGATATAAAGTTCTTGAAAGCGCCGACTACGGAAAGGAGCTTGATGAATACGGCTGGTACAGATTCGACGGTGATTCTCCTCTCGTGTACGTTTACGACATTTCCGAATTTGCCGGTAAGACGGTTGCCGTATCAATAGAACAGGACGATACGGGAGACGGAAGCGGCGAGATACTTTTCGTGTCAAGGTTCGAAATATACGGCTCTGACGATCAAAGCGGAACCGAGCAAAGTTGGGACGTGTCCGACATAGCAGCATATTGGAAGAAGAGCGGAGAGGTCGCGAGGCATGCTGAAGGCATTTGTCTCGAAGGCGAAAACGCGATGATATATAATACCGTTACTGTTGCTTCCGACGTGCTTTGCATAAGTATGCTGAAATTCAAACGCCCTAATTATCAGGGACAGGACGTGACAGGATTTGCCGCCGTACGTATCAACGGAAACTATGTCCGTCCGGTAGACGGTGTCACGGATTACGTTGAAGTTGGCAATACTTCTGAAAATTTCTTTTATAAATTCGATGTGTCCGGATACAGAGGTCAGACCGTGAATGTAGAAATAATCAGCATTGCGGTAAACGGCGTTGCAGGCGAACACGTATGTATACGTCAAATAGCTTTCGGATAAGGAGGAAGAGATGAAAAAACACAGTTTTATTTTAAAAATCATTTTGCTGCTTATGGTGACGGCGCTTATTCTGGCGGCGTGTACAGGAA
This sequence comes from Candidatus Ornithoclostridium faecavium, assembly GCA_018714045.1. Lineage (GTDB taxonomy): Bacteria > Bacillota > Clostridia > Christensenellales > UBA3700 > Ornithoclostridium > Ornithoclostridium faecavium. Next base: position 3,204 of record DVNX01000053.1, on the reverse strand, counting down.
ACGGCGTTGTTCCGAAAGACAGCGGGAACGCGTTAACCCCTCCTTCTTTGATCGGTTCGGGCGATACCGTGAGCTGGAACAAAGTTGAAGGAGCAGACGAATACGAGATATTCGTTAACGGAAAGAAGACCTCTGTCACTGAGGGTACTTATTACATATATGACGGCAACGGTTCGGCAGAAATATACGTCGTTGCAAAATCAAACGGGAAAAAGGATTCCCCAAGGAGCAACATAGTGAAATGCGAAGGAAATTCAACAGTACAAAATAAGGAAGTTTTTCTCAATTACATACTTGACGACGGGTCTTGGGATTATGTCGGCGATATTGACGAATCGATAAGATTCGTTCAGAAAAATCAGTCTGAGGACGAAAGCCTTTGGCGAACTTTTGAGCGAGTGTTTGCAGAGCATCTTGACGACGATAACGGCTACCGCGGAGAGTTCTGGGGAAAGACTATGAGAGGAGCCGTTATGGCTTATCAGTATACGGGAGACGAAAAGCTTTACGAAATAATCAAAACCTCGGTTTTAAACGTTATGGCTTGTCAGGATGAATACGGAAGGATCTCCGGGTTCAGCATTGAAAAAGAATTCGGCGGATGGGATATATGGGGAAGACATTACGTAATGGTGGGCTTGCTCAGGTTTTATTCAATCTGTAAAGACGCCGATTTAAAGGACGATATAGTAGAATGTTGCAAAAAGCAAATGGATTATATAATCGAACACGTGGGCGACGGCAGCGACGAAAGATTAAATATACTCGATACTTCGAGCGACTGGCAGGGACTTCCGAGTACGAGAGTGATTCAGTCTGCGCTCAGTATATATTGCCTTACGCAAGACGAAAAATATCTGGATTATGCTGCAGAGATCATATCTACTGGCGGCACTAAGATGAGGTCAGACAACGGTAACACAATAATTGAAGATTGTCTGGCGAAGACCCCTATATACGAATGGGGTTGCAGGAAATTTTACGAATTGACCAACTTTTTCGATGGCATTCTTATGTATTACATGTTGACTGGCGACGAGAGGAGCAAGCAGATCTCTCTTAATTATTTCGACCTCGTCAGCGCGACGGAAATAACAGAAACCGGCGCGATTGCAACCGACGTTGAAGAGGTTAACAACGCTTCTGTAGAGCAAGCTGATCCATCAAATCTCGGCAGAATGCAGGAAAACTGCGCAGTAGTCAGCTGGATAAAATATTGCGCTAAAATATATATGGTTTTTGATAATTTAGACGCTATAGAGTATATAGAAAAGGCATATTATAACATATTACTGGCGAGCGTGGATTACGATATGCACAGCGGATTGCCGATGTTCAGTTACAGTCCTTGCGCATGCAACGTCAGAAGCAATATCTATTCAGGCGGAGCCTATGTCGGTGACAGGTTTTACAGTTGCTGCGTTGCTTCCAGCATAGCTGCGCTTGGACTTGTTCCACAGATGTCTGTCACGTCTTTCGAGAAGGGAATATCTCTGAATATGTATTTCGAAGGTGATGTTGATTGTGTTACTCCTTCGGGGCAGAAAATGGCGTTGATTTGTAAGTCCGAATTGCCCGTCGGCGAAAAAGTTTCTGTCAGATTGAATATTGAAAACAGCGAAACGTTCACAATACGTGTACGCATACCTTCTTGGAGCGAAAACACTGTGTTGAAAGTAAACGGACAAGTTTTACCCGGAGCAGAAAGCGGAAAATACCGTGAGATTACGTCTGAGTGGGAAAACGGAGACCTTATAGAAATAGAGACGGATATGGAGGTAAGACTTATTCACGGGTCGGAAGAGTGTAGCAATCCTGACGCAGTGTATAATGTGGCGGTGGAGCGCGGACCGGTAGCGTTTGCAAGAGATTACCGCATCGAAGGTGACGCAATGTTCAGTCCGGTAGATTTCGTTTCGGAAAATGACGTGATAGAAGATGCAGAAATAGTCAAAGTTGATTTTAAGCATCAGATCGCGTTAAGAATAAAGACTGCCGACGGTTACGTGACTCTTGTGGATTACGGTTCAGCGGGGAAAACGATGAGCGACGAATCTATAATGTGTCTCTGGATACCGACGCGTGATTACTGGTCGGTAGACATGTCGGGAGATATCGTCGTAAGAGCTTTCGCAGACGGCAGCCCCAATTACTGGAAAGGAGATTATCTTTATACTGCTCAGAGCTACGGTGATTCGACTGATAAAGAAGTGCTCGCGAATTTCGCATGGAGATTTGTACCAGTCAGCGGAAAGGAAAACGTTTACAGGATCCTTGACGTAAACAGCGGGAAATACGTTACCGTAGATGAAAACGGTTATAGCCTGACCCGAAAGTCAGATATCATTGATGACGGAACGCAGTATTTCTCTCTAAAAGTCGTAGGCCTCAACAGATACAAGATAAAAGGGTTCAACGGCAAGTTGATTACGGTGCACGACGGAACTCTCGAAACTTATATGTTTGACGATATCGGACACGATTTGCAATATTGGTACTTTGAAGAAATAAATTAAGCCCGTATAAGGCAAAAGGAGGAAATTATGAAGAGAAAGGCAATTGTTGCGATAGCGGTGTTGACGTTGGCGGTATGTCTGTTCGTCGCTTGCGACGGGAAAAATACAAAGCCCGTTAAGCTCGCCGCGCCGGAACTGACAGTTCAAGGCAATTCCGTATCGTGGAATGCGGTAGAAAACGCTTCCGAATACGAAGTTTTCATAAACGGTGTGTCTGTCGGCAAACAAGCTCAGACAGAATATACGCTTGTCGAAACGACGGTGGGCACTTATAAGGTAAGCGTAAAAGCCGTTGCGGTCAGCGAAAATTATCTTGACAGCGATCTGAGCGCGGAAACGGAAATAATCATCGCCGCCGTTAAGCTCGCAACGCCCTCCGTCAGCGCAGAGGGAAACGTGTTCAGCTGGCAGGCAGTTGAAAACGCGGACGGTTATGAGGTTTTTGTGGACGGAGTTTCTCAGGGAATACAGACAGAGACCGACTATACTTTCGTTCCAGAAGAAAACAAGGCTTACGCCGTTACAGTCAAAGCTGTGTCCGTCTCGGCTTCTTATCTTGACAGCGATCTCAGTCAAGCCGTAATGACACAGCCCCGACCCGATAAGCTCGGCACTCCCGCAATAACCGTTTTCGGTCTCACGGTCAGTTGGCAGGCGATCGAAAACGCAAGCGGATACGAGATATTCG
>DVNX01000052.1 GCA_018714045.1 Candidatus Ornithoclostridium faecavium | reverse complement strand
ATCCCCGTGTGACGGGGAGCATTAGTCGGCTGTCGCGTATCGTTACTGTTTACGCTTAGCGAGCCTATACGGCAGTCGCTCCGCGACCAGGGAGCATTGATCGGCTGTCGCGAATTGTAGATTATTACATTATCGCATTAAGCTAAGCTTATACTGCTGCCGTGGAGCATTAACAGGATCAGCTTTATACAATTAAGTACGAGTAAATACAGCTTAAAACTGCACGCACCCTCAGGCTATGATTTCAGTATGTGTTCAAAGCCTATGGTGTAAACAAAAAGGTTAGCTATTTGATACAGACAACTGTACGCGACAGCGACTACTGTTCCCGCCACGCGGGCGCCTCAGGGCAGGTTCGTATTATTCTGGTCTGGTATATCTCAAAGGATATAAACTGGGAGACAGGACGTATCGGATTATCATGGCTCAGCTGGATGCAAAAAGGCACGCAGGCGCAGAGGAAAACATTGACGAAACAGACACGGACGCGCAAAAATGCGATGACGGCGGACAGGTGTGAAATGAGGCTTTGCAATGAGAGGAGTAGCTTATTATCCTGAGCAGTGGGACGCTTCTTTGCTTGAAAAAGATCTCGACAGAATAGTCGTACCGGGATGCGACACGGTAAGGATAGGAGAGTTTTGCTGGCATATCATGGAGAAGGAAGAAGAAAAATACGATTTTTCCTTTTTCGATAAAGTCATAGAAGAAGCAAAGAAAAGAGGACTTAAAATAATTTTCGGCACTCCGACGGCGACCGCGCCGGCATGGCTGGTAAAGAGATATCCCGAAGTCGTTTCGAAGTTTGAAAACGGACAGGTCAGAGCGTACGGCGGCAGACATACCTGTTGTTATTCGAGCGAAATTTATTTCGACCGTTCCAGGCGCATAGTCAGAAAGCTTGCCGAACATTACCGCGACGAAAAGGCAATAATCGCCTGGCAGATAGATAACGAACTGGGACACGAGGGAAGCGACGTACGCTGGTGCGAAAAATGCGTAACGGGTTTCCGCGCGTGGCTCAAAGAAAAATATGGGTATATCGCAAAGCTTAACGAAGTTTACGGTACTGTTTTCCGGAGTCAGCAGTATAATTCTTTCGAAGAGATACCCGCGCCGTCGGCGACCGTAACGGTGCACAACCCGTCTTTGAGGCTGGACTGGGTAAGATTTTGTTCGGATAAAATAGAAAAATTCGCCGCAATGCAGGTAGAAGTTCTGAAAAGCGTTATCCCGTCCGCAAAGGTGATACACGATTTTTCGGGCGGCGGGCTTCAGAGGAACGTCGATTTCGTAAAAATAGCGGCGCTCATCGACAAGACGGCATACAACAATTACCCGGTATGGGGAGGACAGAGACGACCTTTGCCGCCGTCGCGATACTTTTTACGGCGCCGCTCGGGTCTCTTGCGACAGATCTTTTATTGAGGAAAACGAAAATATTCAGGTCGGAAAAGCCTGCCTGCGCGGTTGCGGCTGATTGCGCGGCGGAAGAAACGACGTACGGCTCGGCGATCGGAACGGACGGTTACGGTATCGGTAAAACGCAGTCGGGATCAGACGAGACGACTGTTCCGCATACGGACGGCGAGACAGGAGAAAAACCCTTTGACGGAGAAAGCGTTGACGTGGCAGACGGAAAAGATCGGTAAAAGTCTGCGCTTTTGTAAAATTTATCGGCTTTAGCATAAACGGTTGTCAAACTCAGGGTTTTATGTTATTATGGTCGGCGGAGGGTTGTTATTATGAAATGCGGCATATTTACAAGCAAATTTATAAAAATATCGATTGCCGTCTGCGCGTTGATCACGCTTTGCGTGGCGTTCATCGCGTGCGACGGAGAGGAAAAAGACGTGAAAACTTTTGAAGAAAGCTGGATGAGTTACATATCAGACGAAACTCTCGTCAGCGAAGTCGTCATGCCCGGTTCGCACGACGCGGGTACGCACGGCGCTCAGGAGTTGTGGGAGACTCAGCACAGCACGATCGGGCAGCAGCTGTACGCGGGTTCGAGATATTTCGATTTCCGCGCGACAAAGCCTACGTCAGGCGAAAAGGAAGTATATTTTTTCGTCCATGCAAACAGCGACGTGCCTGCGCTCATTACGGCTTGCGGTCAGAGAGTTGAGGATACGATGAATGCGATAAAGGCGTTTATCGAAAGAAACCCCGAAGAGGTGCTTATTCTCGATTTTCAGCATACATGGGTCAGGACAGAAGAGGGACTTATCGAGCTTATAAAAAATACGCTTCCGATGGACAAGGTGCTGACTAAAAACGATTGCGACGATCCCACGACGGTCACTTTCGGAAAGATGAGAGAGCTGAAGAAGAATATAATAGTCATCTATAAGGATACTTCCAGCGATATCTGCGAACGCTACGACTGGCTTTTTAAGCGCAGTCAGTATCTGCAATCCGATTATGCGGGAGACGAGCACAAGGGGGACGCGGACAGACTGAAAACTCAGTGGCAGGCATATTTCGACGCTAAGAAAGACGGTGTGTTTTTTGTGCTTCAGTCTCAGCTCACCGGTTCGCCGCTTGAAGGAAGAGAGGCGCTTATCCGTCCCGTCCTCGACGACTATCTGAAAAACACGGTCGCAAAGGATGAGGCGAAGCTTGCCGATCTGAATATAGTCATGAAAGATTTTATAGCCGATGACGTCGCAGAGTGCGAAGTTTCGTCAAAAGAAGCGATACATACGATAATATCGCTTAACGCTGACAAAGGCAATGTCAAAGCCGATAAGCTCGAAGATTTCAAGAATGCTTGCGGTTACAACGGTTAAAACTCAGATAAAGAAAATCTGAACTTTTTACAATAAACATTTGCTAAATCGTGCGGGATATTGTACAATATCATAGCACGCAGAGATGTCCGAGAGGTCGATGGTGCAGCA
>DVNX01000051.1 GCA_018714045.1 Candidatus Ornithoclostridium faecavium | reverse complement strand
GCTGATAACATTATATCAAATTTCAAAGGTAAGTTCAATGTTTTTTTATAAATATTATAATTATAGACAGTTTAAGAGGTTATTTTCGCCGCACATGCACTAAACTGCCCTTTACTTTGCAATATTAACCCTCAAAGTTGAAATAAACGTTAAAAAACCCGCTTTTCAGCGGGTATGTTTTTCAGAATAAAATCAAAATGACAACTCAGTGGATAATCGTGCCGATCTTTTCTCCGCACACAGCCTTTACTATGCTGTCTTTTTCGTGGAGCGCGAAAGCGATGATCGGTATTTTGTTTTCCATACAGAGAGATATCGCGGTCGTGTCCATAGCCTGCAAGCCTTTTTTGATAACGTCGATATAAGAGATATCGTCCAGTTTTTTAGCTTCGGGATTTTTGCGGGGATCGCTGTCGTAGACGCCGTCGACGTTCTTCGCGAGAAGGAGGACTTCTGCGTGTATCTCTGCGGCTCTGAGCGCCGCGCCGGTATCCGTGCTGAAATAAGGATTGCCCGTACCGCAAGCGAATATGACCACTCTGCCTTTTTCGAAATGGCGGAGCGCCTTGCGGAGTATATACGGCTCAGCAACTCTGGTGATGGTAAGCGCGGTCTGGACTCTGGTGGGAACGTTCGCCGCTTCGAGCGCGTCCTGCAGAGCTATCGCGTTCATTACGGTTGCGAGCATTCCGATATGATCTGCCGCACTGCGATCCATTGTCTGAGCCTGTCTGCCGCGCCAGAAATTTCCGCCGCCGACTATGACGCCGACTTCAACGCCCTCTTCGGTCACGCGCTTTATCTGATCCACTACGTAGTCGACCATTCCCGCGTCGATACCGAAACCTTTTTCTCCCGCGAGCGCTTCACCGCTCAGTTTGATTATAACTCTTTTATACGCTGCTTTGGACATATATACCTCCGTATCCCGTATTTTTTATAAAAAAAAGGGAACGACAAAGCCGTTCCCCTTAAGAAATTACTTGTTTGCCTTTGCTTTAGCGATTTGTTCTTCGACTTCGTTTGCGAGGTTTTCCTCTTTCTTTTCGAGTCCTTCGCCCATCGTGTAACGGGTGAATCTGAGAACTTTTACGCCGCCGTTCGCCTTAAGATAATCTGCAACGGACTTTTCACCGTCCTTAACGAAAGGCTGTTCGAGCAGACATACTTCCTTATAGAACTTGGAGATCTTGCCGCCGACGATCTTGTCGATGATCTCGGGCTTCTTGCCTTCGTTGAGAAGCTGAGCCTTGCTTATCTCTCTTTCCTTCTCGACTACCTCAGCGGGTATCTCGGAAGAACAGATATAAGAAGGATTGACAGCCGCGATATGAAGAGCTATGTCGTGAGCTACTTCATCGCTTGCGGTAGCGTCGGTCTCGACCATAACGCCGATCTTGCCGCCCATATGGATATAGGTGCTGATCTTTCCGCCGTCGGTAACGTATCTTTCGAAACGTCTGACAACGATCTTTTCGCCGATCTTAGCGACGGTCTCGTTGATGAGGTCAGAGTTAGCATCGTTGATAGCCTGAACGTCCGCGGGATTAGCGGAAGCGATATAAGCGGCGATCTTCTGAACGAATTCCTTGAACTGTTCGCCTCTTGCGACGAAGTCGGATTCGCAGTTTACTTCTACGAGAACGCTTACGTTGCCTTCGGTATAAGCGTCGACGATACCCTGGGAAGCGATCTTGCCCGCACGCTTAGCGCCGGTAGCCATACCCTTCTCACGAAGTATCTCGATAGCCTTTTCCATATCGCCGTCGGATTCGACGAGCGCCTTTTTGCAATCCATCATGCCTACGCCCGTTCTTGCGCGCAGATCCATTACGTCTTTACTGGTAAAGTTCATATATTCTCTCCTTTGATTACTCTTCGGTAGCGGGAGCAGCCGCTTCTTCGCCGACGTTTTCGCTCTCGACTGCTTCTTCTGCAACAGCCTTAGCGTCCTCTTCTTCGTCCTCTACGCTGTAAGCGATGCCTTCGTTAGCTTCGATGACCGCGTTAGCCATGATGCTCGCGATAAGTTTGATAGCGCGGATAGCGTCGTCGTTGCCGGGGATAACGTAATCGACCATATCGGGGTCGCAGTTGGTATCTACGAGACCTACGACGGGGATACCCAGCTTTCTTGCTTCCTTAACGGCGATCTCTTCGTTGTTGATGTCGACTACGAACATTGCGCCGGGAAGGTTGCTCATATTCTTGATACCGCCGAAAACTTCTTCCAGCTTCTCTTTCTCTTTCTTAAGACCCGCAACTTCTTTCTTGGGGAGAAGTTCGAACTCGCCCATGATCTCCATCTGGTTGATCTTGTTAAGACGGTCGATTCTGCTTCTCATCGTCTTGAAGTTGGTCAGCGTGCCGCCCGGCCATCTCTTGTTCATGTAGTACATGCCGCAACGGACAGCCTCGTCTTTGATAGCGTCCTGAGCCTGTTTCTTAGTGCCTACGAACAGAATGGATTTGCCCTGCTTAGCGATATCGCGAACAAAAGCGTAAGCCTTTTCAACGTGTTCGACGGATATCTGCAAGTCGATTATATAAATGTCGTTGCGCGCCGAATAGATGTACTTAGCCATCTTGGGGTTCCATTTCTTGGTCTGGTGACCGAAGTGCACGCCTGCTTCGAGCAGGCCTTTCATTGTTACTACTGCCATTTTTTATTCTCCTTTTTTCTTCCCCACGGCTTTCGCTCGGGAACTACTTATTAAAAGCAGGATGCCCCTTACTGACCGTAGGTGATTTTTTAGCATTTAGAATTGTAGCATATTAAATTATATAAAGCAAACGAATAGACGGCTGTTTTTAAAAATATTTCAGTCGTGATAAGCTTATATTGATTTAAATGCCTGCGTTATTTTTTCTTGCAATCCTTGTCGCACTCTTCGGCGTTTTCGCACTCTTCGTCGCAACCTTCGCATTCGCAGTCTTCGCAGTTGCCGTCGCAATCTTCGCAATCGCAGTCGCAGCCCATGCGCAGCTCGTTGTAGTCGTCCATTACGGACTGAGCCAGCTCCTTATCCTCTACGGGACGGTAATTGCGGTCGCCGTTTTCTGCCTCTTCTATCTCGAAAACGAAAACTTCGTCGTCTTCCATGTCCTTGAGATCGGACGGCTGGAGTATCGCATAGACCGCGTCGCCGTAGTCTATCTCAGCAAGAAGAAGCAGTTCTTCTTCACGTCCGTCAGAGCCTTTGAGTACTACTATTTCGGGTTCGTCGACGAATTCGATCTCGTCGTCGATTATTTCTTCTTTTTTCTTGCTCATATCGCATTTCTCCTTTGGTTTTCAGTCTGTATTATAACGGATTTCAACAAAGTTTTCAACTTTTTGGACGTTGAACTCAATGAGAATCCAGATAAGTCTGCAAAATTATCGTAGCGGCTATCTTGTCGATGACTTTTTTGCGCTTGTCGCGGCGCATGCCCGCTTCTATAAGCATTCTTTCGCCCGCAACGGTGGACAGCCTTTCGTCCTGGTATACGATTTCAGCGGAAACGAGAGGCTTCAGCGCATCGCCGAAAGCCCTTGCTTTCTCCACTCTTTCCCCGCTGGTGCCGTCCATGTTGACGGGAAGCCCTATGACTACTCTGCCTATATTTTCGCGCTTGACTATATCGGCGATATACTCTAAGTCTTTATCGGGGTCGACTCTCCTGTACGTTTCCAGCCCCGTCGCGCATATCCCCATGCTGTCGCTGGTCGCGAGTCCTATCCTGACGTCGCCGAGGTCTATGCAAAGATGTCTCATCAGCACTCACACTCCTCAAAATATTTCAAAGCTTTGTCTCCCGCCCTGTAAACAAACAAAAGAGCGAACACTACGTCCACCGCAGCGAATACTCCCCAGACCATCGCGGAACGCGCTAAGTCGGAGAAACTTTCCACGAACGCGCCGACAAATGCGACAATTATCACGGGAAGCATGCCGGCCATCGACACCAGCATAGGCACGAGCGTATGGAAATTGTTTTTTGTAAGTTCCTTTACCGTCATCCAGTTGAAACGCGGAGCTTTGAGATCTCTTAGCAGAGCAAACGCGTTTACCGCGGTGCCGTACACCGAAAGAAGAACTGTCATCAGAATGAAATCCCATACGGTAAGCTTGGATATGACCACTGTCACGACGGAAGCGATCACTGTGGATATCACAGTAACGACAGTAGCCGCTATGAGTTTTGAATAATATATCTTATCGAAAGCGACCGGTAAAGTCTTGATAACGGCGAAATTTTCGCGCTCCAAGCTGAAACCGACAGTAGAAAACAGATTGGTGCCCGAACAGAACCAGCCCGCCATCATAACCGAAAGAGCGAGAGAAAGATACGGGGTAGAAACAAATCCTCCCGCGTCTGCGCCTTCGCCCGCCTCGCTTGCCGCCTGCATCGAAGCTTGCATGGAGCTGGTCGTCAAGTACGTAGACAAAAAGACGAGAAGCGCGGGCATTATCAGCGAAAGTATAGTGTTGACCGTCACGTAACTTTCCCTTAAAAGGTACTTTACGTCGGATAAAATAAACGCCTTCGTCGGCGACTTTACGCCGCTTTCCTTTACCTCTTTCGCAGCCTTTTTCCTCACGCCGCCTTCGCCTTCAGCAGAGCTTTGCAGCGCTCTCTTGTAGAAAAGCACCGAAAGTCCGCCCGAAACGAGCGCGAATCCTGCGGTAGAACCTAAAAAGGCAAAGAAATTGCCGACAGCGTTCACCCCGAACATTGACTTAGCAAGCATTGTCGTGAACACGTTCACCTTCGCCATCGGAGCGAATATCTCTTCTATATCCAGAGCCTGCC
>DVNX01000050.1 GCA_018714045.1 Candidatus Ornithoclostridium faecavium | reverse complement strand
GACAATTTGTTAATCGCATCTTGTAATTTGCATATATACTAACATTTTTGTTAATTCAAAACTTATATATAATATACGGCATCTCTCTTCTTGACCGTCTCATCGCATTTATTTAAAACCGATCAGGACTCAGGATTGAAATAATAGCCGTCGATCGAGAACAAAAACTTTTAATATAAATGCAGTTAACAATTTGTTAATTGCAATAACTTTAGAATAATTTTTAAGAGATATCGTCCTGACTTCTCTGCATTTACCGACGCAAAGTACCAATGATTTATGTCCGATGGCACATAAACAATTATCATAACGATAGAACACATTTTGTTATTAATGCTATCAAATTAACATTTTGTTAGCCGCGACGGTTTTATGATAATTATTGAGAGATATTGTCATTTTTTCTCTACATTTACCGACGCAGTGTGCCCATTGATTTATATCTGATCGCAAACAAACGAGTATCTGGACAGTAGAACGTTATTTATATATGGAAACGCAGATAAATTTAATAAATTTGCGCGGCAAATTTTTGATAATGCTTTTTGTTTTTTTTGCGAATTTTTTACTTGCCGCGTAAACGGGATCCGCGGCTTTTCGCCGCGGATCTCTTTCTTTCAACATTTGAATTTTATATATTTTTTTTGAATAACCTCTTTTTGAATACGGGCGCTTTTTCGCCTGCGTTCACCATTTCGCGCGTAAGGAGTTTTCTCATCTCCTCTTTCACGCCCGCGTATTCGCGCGAATTGATAAGGTTTTTACGCTCTCCTTTGTCTTTTTCCTTATCGTACAGATAATCGTCTTTATATACGTTCGTGTCGTAATTAAAGCCTGAAGTCACGCTGTAAACGTACCTTTTCGTTATCACGCATCTGCCGTTGCCGCTCTCGCTTATATGTACGAATACGCAATCGCGCTTTTTATCCGACTGCACGGGTATTCCGCGGAAAGTATCGGGCACGTCTATCCCAGCCGCGGTAAGCACGGTAGGAGGCAAATCTATCAAAGACACGAGTTTTTCAACGTCGAGCTCTCCTTTTTTGTACGCGCCGCCGAATACGATAAGCGGGATATGCGTGGACGCACTGTGGCAGGAACGCTTATATTCGAGATTTCTCGTCCTGAAATGGCAACCGTGATCCGAAGTGTAGATAATAAGAGTATCGTCGTATTTCCCGCTTGCTTTGAGCGCGTCGACTATCCTCGCGACGTTCTTATCCAGCGCCTCGCAACACGCAAGATATGACGGATAATGGAATACGTAGTCTCCGACAAGCCCTTTTATATCCTCGGGATAAGGCATATCCTTGAATTTCGCAGCCGCGCCTTGAGGACATTCGAAAAGTCCCGAAGTGTTCTGATGATGAGGCTCTAAATAAGATATAAACAGAAAATACGGTTTATCGTGCGGCTTATTTATATAATCGAGCGCAAAGTCTGTCATTTTATCCGCTCTTACACCGTCAAAACGAACCTCTTTGCAGTCGTTATCCCACAGCGTTCCGCCGCTGCCGTTTGAAGAAAATTCGAGAAGATCGGCGGCAAGCCAGTACTTATATCCGCCGCGAAGCTCTTCGGGCACTCCCTTTTTCCTGTATTCGAGACCTTTTGAAGCGAGGTGCCACTTGCCTATGTAAGCGGTATCGTAACCCGCCGCGTTGAACGCGTCAGCGAGGTGGATATCCTCTTTTTTCATCGGCACGCCGTTGGTGACGCAACCGTTTTCATTGGGATAAGTACCCGTCTGTATACAAGCGCGCGCGGGTCCGCAGACAGGCTGACAAGTATATGTTTCGTTAAAGATATCGCCCTCGTCCGCATATCTGACCAGATTGGGCGTGACAGTTTCGTTCACCGTGTCCGCCCTCTGCTGGTCGCTGAAAATAAAAATTATGTCAGGTCTTTTCTTCATATTTTCCCCTTATATCTTAAAGGCTTTCTCTCTGCATCGCATCAGATCCGCCTTCAGCCCCTTTGATATTTATCTCTTATACTCAGTAATGCCGCCTAAAGTTTAAGAATTGTATTTACGCTTTTCATGCGCTTTTCGGTTTTATTCCGCTATTGCGATAATTACATAAGGCTTGAATTGCCGCTTACTCAGCGGATAAAAACAAAATACCGCCGAGCATTGAACGCGGCGGAATAAGCTTATTCTTCTTTTTCTTCAGCAGCGAGTTTCTGTCCCATGATAACGCCCATTACCGAAGCCATCATAAGACCTCTCGTCCAGCCGCTGCTGTCGCCGAGGCAATGCAGTCCTTTTATGCTGGTATTCAGATCCGCGTCCATTTTGACCTTGTTGGAATAGAACTTGAGTTCGGGGGAATACAGCAAGGTTTCTGCCGCCGCAAAACCGGGTACGACCTCGTCCACCGCCTGAATAAAGTTGATTATATTTATCATTGCGCGGTAAGGCATAGCCGCCGTAATGTCGCCCGCTACAGCGTCGGGAAGCGTGGGACGGACGTTGCTTCTCGCCAGTTCTTTCTGCCACGTTCTCTTGCCGTCTATAATGTCGCCGTATCTCTGCACGAGTATGTGACCCGCGCCCAGCATATTGGTAAGTTCGCCTATCTTCTGAGCGTACGCTATCGGCTGATTGAACGGCTCCGAAAAGTTATGAGAGCAAAGTATCGCCAGGTTGGTGTTGGGCGATTTCAGCTCTTTGTAACTGTGTCCGTTGACGACAGCGAGGTCGTTGTCGTAGTTTTCCTGGCTTACGAAACCGCCGGGGTTCTGACAGAAGGTACGCACCTTGTTCTTGAACGGCTTCGGATATCCGATAAGTTTGGATTCGTAAAGAACGCGGTTGACCTTTTCCATGACCTCGTTCCTCACCTCTACTCTGACGCCGATATCGACGGTACCCGGCTGGTGCATTATATTGTGCTCAGCACACAGGTGTTCGAGCCAGTCCGCGCCGCGCCTGCCCGTCGCGATGACGGTGTTTTTGGCACGCACTTCTTCAACCTTTTTGCCGTTGTCGATGATAACGCCGCAACACTTGTCTCCTTCGAGAAGTATGTTTTCGCATTGATATCCGAAAAGTATGTCAACTCCGTTTTTGATAAGGTATTGTTCGATAGCGTAGTATATCTCCTGCGCCTTTTCCGTGCCGAGGTGACGGATAGGACAGTCAACGAGTTTGAGTCCCGCTTTGATCGCGCGCTTTCTTATCTCCTTGACCTCCTCATCCTGACCTATACCCTCAACGTGCGTGTCGGCGCCGAATTCGAGATAAATTTTATCCGTATACTCGATCATGCTCTGCGCATAGTCCTCACCGATGAGTTCGGGAAGCGAACCACCGACCTCGTAGCTGAGCGAAAGCTTGCCGTCCGAGAACGCGCCCGCACCGCTGAATCCCGTAGTGATATGGCAGTACGGCTTGCAATTCACGCATACGTTTGTCTTTGCCTTCGGGCAACGGCGCTTTTCGATCGCTACGCCCTTTTCGACTATGAGTATCGAGCCTTTATAGTTGTGGCGGATCATCTCTATCGCGGTGAATATTCCCGCGGGACCCGCGCCGATGATTACGGTATCGTATTTCATTTCCTTCTCCTTTACTTCTTTTCTGTCGGCTACTGCGGATATACTTCGCACCCCGCCGACACTCTTGTATATCACGGTTTTTACCTGCCCGTGTTTATTATATCGTGTTTTTCCGGCATTTCCTTTTCTTCTCTGCGATAACGGATACGGCTTTTTCGCCGTTTATCCGCTTCAATGCCGTTGAGCAATCTTCCCTCACGGTATACGGTCGCGTTTCCATGTTTGCAGTACGCACGCCATGCATGCGCGTATAAAAAGCCGCGCCTTACGGCACGGCGCAACTTACGCTTTAAAAGCGCTATTACTTCGTGCCGAACAGTCTGTCGCCCGCGTCGCCGAGTCCGGGCAGTATGTAACAATGTTCGTTGAGCGTGCGGTCGAGAGTGGAAACGTAGACCTTTACGTCGGGGTTCGCTTCAGCGACCTTTTCCACGCCCTGCGGCGCCGCGATTATGGACATAAGTCTTATCGTCTTTACCCCGCGCTGTCTTAAAAACTCTATCGCCGCGTTTGCCGATCCGCCCGTCGCCAGCATCGGGTCGAGAAGGGTGACCTGCATATTCTCTATTCCCTGCGGCAATTTGCAGTAGTATTCGTGCGGTTCCATCGTCTCTTCATCGCGATACAGACCGATATGCCCCACTTTAGCGAGCGGGAATATCTTCTGAACGCCGCTGACCATACCCAGTCCCGCGCGCAGTATCGGAACGATAGCTATCTTCCTTTCCTGCACGATCTGCTGAGTGCATACTTCGAGCGGCGTTTCGACTTCGACCTCTTTTGTCGGCGCGTCCTTGAACGCCTCGTAAGTCATCAGCATCGTTATTTCCTCGACAAGCTCCCTGAACTCCTTGGTGCCCGTGTTCTTGTCGCGGAGGATCGCTATCTTGTGTCTTATAAGCGGATGATCGAATATCGTTACGTTGGGGTAATTTTTCATGAGTATCTCCTTTTTCCGTCCTTATCTATTATCTTATTTTTTGCGCCGATTGTCAATACTTAATTTTAAACGCAGGCACGCGGCTGTATATACGAAACATTTAGTCTTGCTCAGTTTCCCGTTGATATTTGCGTCTGTCGGTGGTATGATAATAAAG
>DVNX01000049.1 GCA_018714045.1 Candidatus Ornithoclostridium faecavium | reverse complement strand
GCACAGGGTTCAATCATAGAAGCGAGACTGGATAAAGGTCTGGGACCTGTCGCGACCGTACTCGTTCAGAACGGTACGCTTCACGTTTCCGACTACGTAGTCGCAGGCACCTGCATAGGCAAGATACGTTCTATGACCGACTTTACGGGTAAGCGCGTAAAGGAAGCGAAACCTTCGTTCGCAGCACAGGTTCAGGGCTTTACCGAAGTTCCCAATGCGGGCGACAAGCTGGTCGTCGTAAGCGACGAGAAGCTCGCAAAAGAAGTCGCGGCTGAAAGAGCGGCGAAAGAGAGGATCGAAATGCAGAACCGCACCGCGGGCGCAAAGACCCTCGAAGATATGTTCAAGAACGTATCCGACGAAGAGGTCAAGTCTCTCGCGGTCATCATAAAGGCGGATGTTCAGGGTTCTGCGGAAGCGATGAAACAGTCCTTGCTCGAAGTTTCCGACAAGATGAAGGACGACAACGTAAAGATCTCCATTATACATTCCGGCGTAGGCGCCATCAGCGAAGGAGACGTTAACCTCGCGTATACGTCCAATGCTATAATCCTCGCATTCAACGTAAAGGCTGAACCCAAGGCGAGACAACTTGCCGAAAGAAATTCAATCGAGATAAGATATTACCGCGTCATTTACGAAGCGATCGAAGATATCCAGAGCGCGCTCAAAGGAATGCTCGCTCCCGTATATAAAGAGGAGATCGTCGGACACGCTGAAGTCAGAGCTACGTTCAGGATCAGCGGCGTAGGTACCATCGCAGGTTGCTACGTTACGGACGGTAAGGTAGCGAGAACCAACAAAGCGAGACTTATCCGCGACAATATCGTCGTATTCGACGGTAATATCGCTTCTCTTAAGAGAGAAAAGAGCGACGCTAAAGACGTTGCAAGCGGTTACGAATGCGGTATCGGTCTTGAAAAGTACGGCGATATCAAAGAAGGCGACATTATCGAAGCGTACGAAATGATACAGGTGAAGAATGAATAGACTTGACAGAATAAACGCCGAACTCAAACGTCAGCTGGCGATAATTCTGCGCGACGGAGTGCGCGACCCGAGGGTCAGCGGTCTTATAAGCGTAATGGACGTGAGCGTGGATAAAGATCTGACTCTTGCCAAGGTTTACGTTAGCATTTTCGGTCAGCAGGGAAGCGTCGAGGACGTCCTCGCAGGGCTGAACAGCGCTGAGGGCTATATAAAATCCAGACTTAAAAACGCGATGATCCTGCGCGCGATACCTTCGCTCAGATTTATCCTCGATACGTCTGTCAGCTACGGCATGAGTATGGACAAGAGACTTACGGAGTTGAATAAGAATGACGGTAAAGGATCAGCAGATTGAAAAATTTTTGACGGCTATCGATAAAGCGCGCACGATCGCGCTTTTCAGCCACGTTAATCCCGACGGAGACACTTGCGGCAGCGCGCTCGCGCTTTACCGCGCGCTTAAAACGTATGGTAAACAGCCATACGTTTTTTGTGACGGAGTTTTCAACGATAAACTAAAATATCTCGACGGTTTAGACGATTATAATAAACAAGAATTTTCGCCCTGCGACCTCGCGATAGCGGTCGATTGTTCGGACGACGGCAGGCTTGGCGCATACGACAGGGCGTACTATTCGTGCAGATACGGCATTTTCGTCGATCATCACATTTCGAGAGGAAAGCGCGGCGATCTCAATATCGTAGAGACTGACGCGGCGGCGACCGCGGAAGTTGTATTCGACCTTATCAGCGCTATGGATAAGCGTAAGAAATGTATGGACGACGTCATTGCGAAATTGCTTTATTGCGCGCTCGTGACCGATACCGGAGGATTCTCTTTTTCTTCCGTAACTCAGAAAACTCTGCTTACCGCGGCGTCTCTCATAGTTTACGATTTCAAAGCAAACGACATTTTCAATAATTTCATGAAGCTTGTCGATTACAGCGTTTTCAATCTGAGAAACCGCGTATTGAGCGCGGCGAAACTCTACGACGACGGCGCGATCGCGGGTATATTCTTCAAAAAAGAGGATTTCGAAGCTACGGGAACGACTGAGGCGGACACCGAAGGAATAATAAACAATATCCTCAATATCAGCGGCGTAAAAATCGCCTTTTCGATAACCGAAACGAAAGGAGATATGCAGTACAAAGTCAGTTTCCGCACGGTTGACGGCGTCGACGCCAACGAGATTGCAGGAATATTCGGCGGAGGCGGACATAAAAACGCGGCAGGTTGCAGAGTCAGCGGATTTTTTGAAGACGTCAAAGACAAGATACTCAAGGCTTGCAGGGACTGTATATGAATTGCGTTGCGGTAATATATAAGCCCGCGGGGCTTTCGTCAAGCGATGTCGTGATCAAATGCAGAAACGCTTTGTCGAAGTCTTTGGGACAAAAGATAAAATGCGGTCATACGGGCACTCTCGATCCCGCGGCTGAAGGCGTTCTCGTACTGGGATTCGGCAAGCTGACAAAGCTTTTCGACTACGTTCAGAAGGAAAGGAAAAGATATTCCGCTTTCTTTACTTTCGGTAAAGAAACCGATACTTTCGACAGGGAAGGCGCTGTCGTCGCCGAAAACGATTTTTATCCAGATATCCGCGACGTAAGAAAAGCCGTTAAGACTTTTATCGGAGAAACAGAGCAGATCCCTCCCGCATACAGCGCGGTAAACGTGAACGGCGTACGTGCGTATAAACTTGCGAGAAAGGGCGAAGAGGTCAGGATAGCCGCTAAAAAGGTGACGATCTATTCGATAAACATATTCAGCGAATACTGCGACGAATTCGGCAGAACGGCAGAGATAGGTCTCGATATCGAGTGCGGTTCGGGCACGTATATTAGGAGTATCTGCAGGGATTTAGCTGAAAAAGTCGGGGCTATCGCTTACATGTCCTCGCTTAAACGTACGGCTTGCGGCGGATTTACCGAAGAGGAGGCAGTGTCTCTCGACGCATTTTTATCAGATCCCGCTGCTTGCGTTATCTCAGAAAAAGACGCGCTTTCAAAGCTGTTTTCTTTTATCGAAACAGACAAGGAGAGTGCAAAGAGACTGAAATACGGTCAGACGGTCGCTTTCGATTGCGATTTAAATGAATTCGTGGCGACTTGCGACGGCGAAATACTCGGGATATGCGCCTCGGAAGGCGGATACATAAAACTGGAAACTCATTTATGGAATACTCTATAAGACAAGTCGATTATAAAAACGGTTGCAGCGACAGGATTGTGCTGTGCCTCGGTTTTTTCGACTGCGTACACCGCGGTCATAATTCGCTTATACAGCGCGCGAAGCTTTTTGCCAAGATAGATGAGGCGAAAAGCGCGGTTTTCACGTTTTGCGGCAATCCTTTCTCAGGTCTCGGTCGCGGCGATAAGGAAATATTCACGTACGAAGAAAGGACTTTCAGGCTGTGGCAGCTCGGCGTAGATATCGTCGTCAAGGCTGTACCCGACGAAAAATTCTTTTCGACTTCTCCTGAAGGATTTCTGGACGGTCTTTTTGAAAAATTCAATATTTCCGCTATCATCGCGGGCAGCGATTTCACATACGGAGCGGGCGCTCAAGGTAACGCTGAAACTTTGAAAAACTACTGCAAAGAGCATGGCGCGGATTGTTATATCGTCGATATGGTAGAATATGCCGAAGGAAAGAAGATAGCCAGCCGCGAAATAAGAGAAATGGTCAAAAATGGCGATATCGTCAGGATAAACGAGCTTTTACCTTTGCCTTACATTGTCGCAGGCATAGTCGTTAAAGGCAGGCACGACGGCACGACGATAGGTACGCCGACAGCAAACGTAAACATACCCGAAGAAAAATTGCCTGTCGCGAGCGGAGTTTACGATACCAACGTTCTTGTAGACGGTGTGCGACTGAGAGCTGTAACCAGCGTGGGCGAACACCCGACGTTCGGAGACAACCATTACAACGTGGAAAGCTATATCCTGCATTGGAACAGCAATATTTACGGCAAATTCATAGTCGTGGAGTTTTTAAAGAAACTCAGAGACATAAAAAAATTCGATACTAAAGAAGACCTGGCGGCGCAGATAGCGATAGACGCCGCGAGAGTCCTCGGGAGGTAAATATGATAAAATTCGGTCCCAGCGGCAGTTGCGAACTTTTCGCGAGTCAGGGATATACGCGTACAATACAGGAAGCAAAATGGCTGTCCGACCTCGGATTGGACTGTTTCGAGTATTCGTTCGGCAGAGGGGTCAGGATAACCGAAAAGACGGCTACGGAAATAGGCGAAGAGTTTAAAAAATACAATATCGAATTCTCTGTGCATGCGCCGTATTTCATAAATCTCGCCACGCTGGAAGAGGACAAGGCAGAAAACAACCACGCTTATATCTTTTCGTCGCTCAAAGCGCTGAGGCAGTTCGGCGGCAAACGCTGCGTATTTCACCCGGGATCTCCGCTCAAAGCGGAGCGCGGCGATGCGATGGATGTGCTTATGAAAAGACTTGACCTCGTAATGGAGCTCAAGCACGAACTCGGATACGACGATCTGTGGCTATGCGCTGAAACCATGGGCAAAAAATCTCAGTTGGGAAACCTCGAAGAAGTGATAAGAATGTGTAAAGGTTACGATACTTTGCTGCCTTGCATAGATTTCGGTCATCTTAACGCGCGCGACTGCGGTTCTATAAAAGGCTACGACGATTATAAGAGGATAATCGACGCGCTTGCTGACGGTCTGGGCGATTTCAAGACAAAAAATATGCACGTGCATTTCAGCAAAATACAGTATACGGATAAAGGAGAGCTGAGGCATCTTACTTTCGAGGACGAAAAATACGGTCCCGACTTCGAGCCGTTGCTCCGCGTGATATCCGATTATAAACTCGAGCCTTATATCGCTTGCGAGTCGGCGGGTACGCAGACGATCGACGCGATCGCTATGAAAAACTACTATAAATCGCTTTAATTCTTTACAAATATAAGGCGTTATGATAAAATATTAAGAGTATGAACGGCATTAAA
>DVNX01000048.1 GCA_018714045.1 Candidatus Ornithoclostridium faecavium | reverse complement strand
TGATTTTGGAACTTCTAGCAGTAACTATACTTACAATGTACGTCTGCTATAAGTTTATACACATCAATATGTATGTCAATATACTTATTGCCGGATGCATATTTCTTGTAGAATTGTTTTTAATTATGCTTATAAATAAAGACGAAGTATTAATGACTGTACTAAATAAAATTTTTAGGAGAAAAAAAGATGTTTTGGATGAATCTGAAAAAAAAGATAACTGACAGATTGAAACAATTGACTATTGGGTATGTCAACGATCAGGAAATGATTGACAGTCTCAGAAAACAAGGGGTTACGATAGGAGAAAGAGTAAGATTTTTTGCTCCTCATACGATAACCGTAGACGTTACCAAACCTTATATGATAAAAATAGGAAACGATGTGCAGATAACTGCAGGAGTTACGATATTGACACACGGTTATGATTGGAGTGTGGTAAAAGGATTGACAGGGGAAATATTAGGTAGTTGCGGAGAAGTGGTGATAGGGAACAACGTATTTATAGGAACGAAAAGTACGATTTTAAAAGAAGTTCATATAGGGGATAACGTGATAATTGGTGCAAACAGTCTGGTTAATAAAGACTGCGAATCAGGATATGTGTATGCAGGAGTGCCTGCTAAAAAAATAATGACCATAGAAGAATATGCTGAAAAAATGAGAAAAAAACAGTTTATTCAGGCATATAATCAATTCAAATGTTATTATGAAAAATATAATGAATTACCTAAAAAAGATATGTTTGACGAATTTTTCTTTTTGTTTGAAGACAGATCTTCTGAACTTATAGAAAAGTTTGATAAAAAACTGAAATTGTTAGGTAATTATGAAAAATCAAAAGAAAAATTTCTGAGCAGAGAAGGACAGATGTTTGAGAACTATGAACAATTTTGTTCAAAATGTATGGAAAAATTTAAACTTGAGCATAAAAGTTATATCGTATCAGAAAATTGATGGCAGAGAAGGAAAAGTTCGATTCAAATATTAATTTTGAGTTCAGGCGGATAAGGTGTCAAATTGCGTCGCAAATTTATCAAAAAAATATGCTAAAATAAGGGATATCTTAGAATATATGTTTTGCAATCGTGTATATTTAGAATGATTCAGTTATACTGGAAAACTTTAAAACAACTGATAGAAAAAAATACTAAAATACGAATAATAAATGTTGTTTTTAGATTGAATAATGTTAGTTCTAAGTTGTACAACGTATAGTATTCGTAAAAAGGAGATAAAAATGAAAAAAATACTTACTTACGGGACTTATGATCTGTTGCATTACGGACATATTAATTTGTTGCAAAGAGCAAAAGCCATGGGGGACTATCTCATAGTAGGTTTGTCGACGGATGAATTCAATTCTATGAAGGGGAAAAAATGCTATTTTTCTTATAATGAACGTAAAAAAATGCTTGAAGCACTAAGATGCGTTGATCTTGTTATAGAGGAAAATTGCTGGGAACAGAAAATCAGCGACGTCAAAGAATTTAAGGTGGATACGTTTGTCATGGGGGACGATTGGAAAGGTAAGTTCGATTTCCTCAAAGATTATTGCGAAGTGGTTTATTTGCCTCGTACGCCTGAAATTTCTACTACTCAGATAAAGAAAGACCTCGGAGAAAAGAAAAACTGAGTCTGCAAGTTTCTGCTTGTTTGTACGGCATAGACAGGATTATGTACGGACAGTTTCATTTAGAATAACAATTTGGATTATATAAGCATTTTTTATGCGGTATTGAGTTTTAGCAACCGTCAGTTGACAAATTGAGTGGGTCGAGCAGGTGGTCGGGTTGATAAAAGGAGTGTTATAATTTATCCGTAACAACGGTGAGTTGTTTGAAAAGGAGAAGAATGTAAGACTTTTGCGGACAAACTTATCAGACTGCGAAAAAAGAACGGTATGTCGCAGGAAGACCTGGCGGATAAGTTGGGAGTTTCAAGACAGGCGATATCGAAATGGGAAGGGATGCTGAGCGTGCCCGATCTGCAGAACGTGCTGAAGATAAGCGATCTGTTCAACGTGTCGACAGACTATCTGCTTAAAGACAGTATCGTCGAAGAGAGCGCGTGCGCGGCGGAAAATAAAGGCGCTGCTGTCGGAGAGGCAAAGAATTCCGAAGAAGATGAAGACGTTTTCTTTGAAATAAAAAAGAACGTCGGGGGCGGAGCGGCAGTCGGAGAAGTAAAGAAAACGGACTCGAGACTGTTCCTTGTTGCCGGAATATTGATTTTCATCAACTCGATAGCGTCGCTGACTACGTTGATCATCAACGCGAGCGTTTATAATCCGTCGGTGATGAATTTCGTTGAAATCGCAGCTATGATGATTGCCGGTTTTGCGCTGATTTGTGCGATAAAGGATGAGAGAGCGGCAGCGATAGGGTTGGTGATATTGCTTATATACTATTTATCGAGCAGTTTAAACGTGGCAATAGCAGCGGTAAGATATCCTCAATATATCGTCAATTTCTTTATATGTATAGCAGAAATCGCATTTGTCGTAATGGCACTCATAGCGTTGTTTTTTAAAAAACCTCTGCCTAAAATCGTGCATGCGATGGCGATAATTTCTGCGGCATGCGCCGTGCTTCAAAGCGTATATTTTCTTTGCGCTGTCCGCTGGGACGGCAGTTTTTTCACAGCCTATCCTTATTCCCCGATCTTCGTGGTATTGACGTTGATCGCGACGGCAGTATCGTCAGACGGGAAAAAAGAGTATTCTCATAAAGCGTGTCTGGGACTTGCGGGGCTGACTATGGTCATAATCGGAACGGTCGTTACGGTGTGGTACATAATACTTCTGAAATGCGGTTTGAAAAACAGACTGTATTTTACCTCATACTTATGCGTAAGCGCAATAATAAGTATGATCGGATACGTGCTTTTGCCGTGGCTGATATTTTACGAAAGGAAGCCCCCCGTCAAAGGCGTAAGCGTGAAAAAAGGATATTTCAATATCGCCGCACATATTCTCCTTACCTGTATTACCGCGTATATATGGCATTGGATATGGGTATACAGAGTGTCGCGTACGATGCGTGAATACAGAGGTGGCAAAGGTTTGCCTGCCGTAGTACATCTTATACTTTACATTCTGGTGCCTTTTTACCATATATATTGGTTTTACAAACACGGGCGCGATATTTCAGATGAAGAAGAAAAGTGTGACAGAGGGAATAAGAATCTTAATGTTGTCACAATGGTATTTGCAGTGTTGATGCCGCTCATTGCAAGCGTAGCGTTGCAGGATCGTCTTAACGCGGTAGCTGTCGCGAAGTCTGAGCGCGCGGAGGAAAGAGTAAGTCTTGAAGCCTCGATAGCGTAACAAACGGGTTGCCGTATGTGAACGGTTATTACGCTCATCTTATACAGGTAAGAAAGAAAAGCGTATCTGATAATGAAAAACCGCCGCGGAATGATGTGCACCCCAAAAGTTGGACACTTTTGGAGGTGCACATCAGAAGAGGTGGTTTTTGTTTCGTTTTATTTCAAGCTTTTTTTCGTGCTGATATATGTTTCGGTTAAAGGGTAGCTCTCTCGGTAAAACATAAAGATTTGATATATTTAAATTTATTTACTGTATCACGCGAAGCCTTGGCGAAAAAGCAAAGGTGTTACCTTTATGAGTTCACGCGGTTTTACGCAAAGGATGCTTTTATTAGTTTTAATACGGTCACGACAGTTTTTTTATTGTCACTTGTCTTACCTCAAACGGCGCAAGACTTATACTGAGAGAAAGCGGTGATGCGGATACGATCTCTTTTTTCAGGCGGGGTTTGCTCACGTCGTTCAGCCATTTCGTCTCTTCGGGGTAAAGCGGTTCGACGGCGCCCATTCTTACGAATTCGTCGTAGGCGCTGCCGTGCTTCTGGTTTACGTACACTGATTTTACAATGAAATTGCCCGAAAGTTCAGGAAAGTCGAATTTAAACAGTTTACCCGCTTTGTCGGGGAAGATAGAGTATCTGTCAGTATATGAAGTGAATATGCCGACTTCTTTGGCGTAAGCTTCGCTGAAGTGGTGATAGTTGTAAAGAGTTAAAATTATTTCGTCGTCGTTCGCTGTGACGAAATACCCGTCGCCTTTTGAGAGAAAACGTTTGCCCATCTTAGCTAACATCATATATACGAAATAAGACGGTTTGGCGATCCCGTTTGCGGTGAAAAGTCCCATACCTCCATGGAAGAGTTTTTCGCTCATTCTGAGTTCGCTGTGTCTGTCGCTGAGCAGCCAGTAGCCGTATCCGGAAAGCGCGTCGTAGTTTTCCAGTACGTTTTTGGCAATATATGCGCTTTTGAAACAGGTGTCGTTGAGAAGGTCTCTGTGAGATACCGTAGAGTTCCATTCTGTAATATAAACGGGGAGATCGTCGAATCCTTCTGTAAAAAGCCGTTCTTTCAGCGAGTTGACGAATTTGCCGAAAGAGTCGGGGTCTGTGCTGAGGAATATATCCGTCCAGTCGTCATTGTCGTTGGGATGCTGGATAGCGTAAGTCAGGTCAATGTCGTAATAATGTATATTGATAAAATCAGGACGCACGCCCGCGCGCGTAGAAGCGTGTAAAAAGTCGAACAGCCAGTCCTCGCTTTTACCCATTGCGGAGAAAGAAGCCGGACCGCCGAACAGAAGATCGGTGCATACTGATTTTACTGCGCGGTATGAATTTTCATACAGCTTTATAAAAGTGTCTTTATCCTTAAAACCGAACATCTTGTTGGAGGAAGAAGGCTCGTTCCATACGCAGAACAGCCATTCGGATACCTCTTCTTTTCCGTAGCGGTCGATCAGGTGTTCTGTGAGTTGTTTTAGCAGCTGAGACCATTTATGCATATTCTTGGGCTCGCTTGTGATCGTCTTGCAATAAAAAGTGGTTTTTGAAGCAGCCGAGGCGAGAGCAGAGGGCATAAAAGAGAACTGCACGAGAGGTCTCAGTCTTATCGACAGGAGGAAATCGAACACTTCGTCGATAAGATTGAAATTGTATTCCGCTTCCCCTTTAGGGCCTTCGGAGTATACCATCATGTCGTCGTCGAGGATGCTGTGCATCTTTATATATCTGAAAGGAGCGTTTTGTTGCAGGCGGCGCAGGTCTTCTCTTATCCTTTCTTCAAGAAGCTCGTGCGCGCGGCTCACTCCTATAAAAGAGCGGCAATTGTGTCTGAGGAGGGGAGCGTTCTTATCGACCGATATACTGACCGCGTCCGATTCTACAGCCGCGCCCGGAACTGCGGTTGTTCCGGACTGTAAGGAGTTTTCCCGGATAAAATCGGAAATGTAGCTGCGAGTTATATGAGGGTCGCAGTTTATATAATTGACAGTCTGTTCCTGTCTTACGAAATCGAAAGGTTCCTGGTGGGAGCGTTTTCTCCAGTTGCTGGGAAGTTCTCCGTATTCCTCTTTGAAGGCCGATACGAAAGCGCGGGTATTCGGAAAGCCGTTTTTTTCCGCAATGCTTTCTATGGATATGCCGGGAGAGAGAAGGTCGTTGGCGGCGTGATAAAGCCTGGTGGTGCGTATATATCTGCTTACAGTGACCCCCATGCAGCTTTTAAAGAACTTTGAAAGGTAGGGGACGGTCAGATAAACTTCGCCCGCTATCGTTTCAAGGCTGAGATCTTCTGTATATCTGTCGTTGATTATGGAAAGAATACTGCTTAGGCGATCCAGCTTGCGCGCTTCTTCGCTCCCCCTTCTTACGGTGTCGGTAGCGAACGAAGCATAAAGCTCGTATACCAGCCTGTAGCAAAGCGAAAGGTTGAGAACGTCTACGTATTGACCTCCCTGAAGGTTTACTCTGAGAAGGTCGGCAACGACGGATTTGAGAGTATTGAATTTTTCGGGGCTGTCGGCGCCGTTGCTGACGCAATCGAAATAAGCCTGTCTTACGTTTTCGGGAAGCCCGGGGAGAAGTTCGAGTTTGAGGTGCAGCGTGACCAGGGTTGCGTCTTCGCTGTGAAGCTCGTGTATTCCGTTGGGGTTGATAAGCATCACGTCGCCTACTGAAAGATTATGGGTCTTGTCTGAAAGTTTGACTGTGACGTCTCCGTGTACGACGAAAACTATTTCGAGAGACTGGTGCCAGTGTCTGCCCACGTTTCCCAGACGGTTGATGGACAGGTTGAGCGGTACGTTCTTGGGGAAAGAGATGATTTCGTGGTTGAATTTCATGCATTATACCTCAAAAAATTAATTTTCCTTAGTTCAATATTAGTAAATTTTTAACCGCAAATCAATACTTTTTGTCGAAATTGAAAAAATTTACAAAAAATACGTTAAAAATTTGCTTTATACGGCTATATTTATGACGTTTAAATTTAATTTAGCCTATGATATACTGAGCTTGAGAGGGAAGGGAATTATGGAAAAAACTCTATTTATTCAAACGGTCGGTCTGACCAAAAAATTCGGCGACGTAGTTGCCGTGGACAACGTCGATATGGACGTATTCAAGGGCGAAATTCGCGGACTGATAGGCGAAAACGGTTCGGGAAAGTCGACCATTTCCTCAATGATTAGCGGAATACACACCATCACTTCGGGAAAGATCATGCTTGACGGCAAAGAATTCAGACCGTCGGGCGCTCTCGACGCGCGCAATCATAAGATATCCATGATAGTCCAGGAGATGGGCACGATAGACGGTCTTACTGTTGCGGAAAATATTTTCCTCGGAGAAGAAGGAAAGTTCGGCAAAGCGGGATTCGTCAACCGCGCGAAGATGAACGCGGAGGCGGCGAAGGCGCTCGCCAAGATAGGACTTGAAAGGATAAGACCTGAGGACAGTATCAACGCATATTCTTTCGAAGACAGAAAGCTGGTCGAGATAGCGAGAGCAGTCTATTATGATCCTGAGCTTTTCATAGTAGACGAGACGACCACCGCGCTTTCTCAGGACGGCAGAGATATAATCCATTCTCTTATGCGCCAGATGAGAGACACTGGCAAGGCAGTGCTTTTTATATCCCACGATCTTCCCGAACTCATGGAGATATGCGACGCGCTGACCGTACTGAGAGACGGAAAGCTGATCGCTACGATTGAAAGAAAAGATTTTGACGAGGACAAGATAAAGCAGACTATGGTCGGCAGAGTGATAGAAGGCAACTATTACAGAAGCGACTACGATTTCTCTTGCTCGAATGAAGTTATGCTCGAGGTAAAGGACGTTGAAGCGGGACTTCTGAAAGATCTTAACGTCACCGTACACGCCGGAGAGATAGTCGGCATAGGCGGTCTGTCGGGCGGAGGTATGCACGACGTGGGTAAGGTTATGTTCGGCATGCTTAAACTCAGAAAAGGGCAGGTCACCGCTTACGCTCCCGCGAAATACACGCTTAAGGAGAAAATGAAGAAATCCGTTTCGGCTCTGACCAAAAAGCCGTTTGACGTAGAAAAGCCCGTAGTGCCTTACGATATCCGTTCGATAAAACACGCGCTTCAGGCAAACATCGGATATATAAGCAAAGACAGAGACAAAGAGACGCTTATTCTTCAGGCATCAATAAAGGACAACCTTACGCTGTCTGCGCTGGATGAGCTTGCGGTATGCGGAATAATCACGCCTTGGGCTGAGAAGAAATTCGCAAAGAAGCAGGTTGAAGGGCTGCGTATAAAATGTTCGTCTATGCGTCAGCCGGTAAAAGAACTCAGCGGCGGCAATAAGCAGAAGGTTTCCTTCGGCAAGTGGATAGGAAAGGACAGTAAGATACTCGTGTTCGACAGCCCGACCAGAGGCGTCGACGTAGGCGTAAAGACAACAATGTACCAGTTGCTTTACAGGCTCAAGAAGGAGGGCTACGCGATAGTGATAATATCCGAAGAACTCCCCGAACTTATAGGTATGAGCGACAGGATGCTGATAGTAAAGGACGGAGAGGTCACCAAGGAATTCACCCGTTCGCCAGAGCTTAAAGAAAGCGACATAATAGGATATATGATTTAGGAGGGCTTATGAAGACGGATAAGGAAAAGAAAGTTTTGATCCCTGCGGAAGCGACCGTTGAAGAGACCTCCGCGGAATGCGTAGAGAAAAGGAAGTTTACGGGCGCAGACGTCTGGCAGTTCGCAAAGTCGCAGAAGAACTCGCTGATAAGATACGGCGCGTTCGTTCTCGTTCTTATCGTATTCGCGATAACGACGGGAGGAAAGCTGTTCTCTACGTACAACATGAAGAGCATAATAAGCCAGGTCACGCCTCTTCTTATAATGTCGGTAGGACTTATCTTCGTATTCGCTCACGGCGGCATGGATATCTCAGTCGGCGCGGTCGTGGGACTTTGTTCGTTGCTGTCGGTATACGTTTTAAACGACACGGGTTCGCTGTTTTTAGTACTTTTAACATGCATTGCGGTATCCGTTGCCTGCTATATCATAAACGGAGGATCGTCGATATTTTTCAAGATAATGAGCACGATATCCTCTCTCGCGATAATGTTCGCGGCGCGCGGCATAGTCACATACAACGTATCCCGCACAGAGGATACGATAAGATTTTCAGACAGTTCTCTCGTAAAGCTGTTTTCAGACAACTACGGATTTATGATAGCTTCGTGCGTGATAATCGTGCTTATTTGCAAAGTGCTGTTCGACTATACGAAGCTGGGCAAGCAGGCTAAGGCGACAGGCGACAATCCGCTGGGCGCGGCGCAGAGCGGAGCCAACGTGAACCTTATTAAAATGCTGTGCTACGTAGTGGCGGGCGTATGCGTCGGAATAGCTTCTGTGTTCGCGATAGCACGTGTCGGCAGCGTTTCCGAGAATATGGGCAGCGGCAGAGAAATGGACGTTCTTATCGCGCTTATCCTGGGCGGCATGACACTGTCGGGCGGCACCAGATCCAAACTCAGTGCCGCTGTTATAGGAAGCATTACCTACGTGCTTCTGTCAAACGGACTTTCAATAAGCGGCGTACCTACCAATTATATTTCGCTGGTAAAGGGAATACTTTTCCTGCTGATAGTCGTGCTCACGCTCAGACAGAGCAGAAACATCAGGGAACTTCCCAGATAAGAAAGAACTTCTGCCGCAAGGCGGCAAACAAATAAAAAGGAGGAAAAACAATGAAAAAGAGGATCATCGGCATAATGCTCATAATAGTGCTCGTAGTATCGCTCGCGGTAACCGTTGCCGCCTGCAACAACTCAAATAAGACAAAGATCGGCGTTATGCTTTACAACTTCACAGATATTCAGGGTACCGAGATAAAGTCGTACTGCGAATATCTCGAAAAGAACTTTGACGTAGAATTCGTATACGAAGCCGTAGGCTCAAACGACGAAGCTCACATCAGCGGACTTCAGAACCTGCTCAGTCAGGGTTGTAACGCGGTGATAAGCGGTTACGACACTGCGCTCAGCAGAAGCATCGCGATGTGCGAAGACGCGGGCGCTTATTATGCTGTGCTTCTTGGAGAAGTGTCCAAATATGAATATCTCGAAGAGAACGGCTATCAGCCCACCCTCGTCGAAGGTATGGACAGCAAATATTTCCTGGGCGGCGTGACTCAGTTCGGCGGCGATCCCGAAACTGTCGGCGTAGCTTACGCTGAAGCGGCTTACGCAGCGGGACTCAAGAAGATAGGCGCTATCTCGTTCCCGACCTTCACGTTTAAGGACGGCGAGACCATCTACAATTCTTTCAAGACCAAGCTGGCTGAACTCGATCCGACCGCTAATGTATACGAGCTGCAGACCTTTATGTATACTCAGGAGCTTTGCGAAGCCGAAGTCACCAAACTTCTGACCAATCATCCCGACGTTGAAGCGGTACTCGGTCTTGGCAGCGGACTCGATTATATCTATCCCGCTCTGCAGAACGCAGGAAGCAACGCTAAACTTCTCGCTCTCGGTTACAACAACACGGTCGAAAGCCTGCTCTCTCAGGGTAAACTTCTTACCGCGGGAACAAACAACTATACTCAGTGCGTGGCGAGCGTGTTCGTCCGTATTTGGGACGCGCTCAACGGAAAGAGCTTCGCGGATCAGGGAGAGGACGATATCAACGGTATCGCAGGATATCCGATAATCACGTCTTCGGCTGACCTTGCGGATTTCAAGAGCTATATCATTCCTTCCGACAAGGCTAACGGCTCTATCACCGCAGAAGAACTCAAGAACGCTATGGTAACGTACAACGAAAACGCTACCTGGGCAGCTCTCAACGAACTCACCGGCAGAACGCTTGCCGAGATCAAAGAGGCAAGAGCGGCGTAATAAACCGCAAAACAATACGACCGACGGCGGTGGAAAACCGCCGTCGGATGAAGAGGCAAGAGGGTAAGGATTATGAAAACCAAACTGATAAAGACGGGCGTAGGATTTTTGAAATCTTTGATCTTCCCGGTCGGAATGTATCTTTTATTTCTGATAATCACGACGGCGTCGGGTAAGAGCGGATATTTTTCTTCGAACGCTTTCAACTACATTTTCGGTCAGAGCGTGCTTTCGACAGTGGTAGCGCTTGCGATCGCGATACCGCTCAGCGGCGGGAGATGGGATTTCGCGACAGGCACGATAGCGGTGCTCGGAGGCATCATAGGTACCAACCTCGGCATAGCCATGGGGCTGAACTCGATAGGGATCCTCGCGCTTATGATAATCGTCTGCGTGGCTCTCGCTGTGATAGAAGGTCTTTTGTATATCTTCACCAGAGTATCTACGATAATCGTATCCCTGGGCGTAGTAATGATCTACGAAGCGCTTACCAACGTGCTCTTCGACGGACAGGGCGCTCAGCTGTACACCCACCCCGATCTAATAGTGATAGCTCAGGCTCCGTGGAGCTATGTTATACTCGTCGTCGTAATGGCGCTCGTATATTTCTTCTTAGGGCACACGAGATTCGGTTACGATACCCGTTCGCTCGGCTCCAACGCGAGACTCGCTATAAACAACGGCGTAAACGAAAAGAAAAACATATTGCTGACTTACGTTATGGTCGGCGCGCTTCTCGGCGTAGCGGCAATGCTCAACGCCGCGAAAGGAAACATTGCCCCTGCCAGCAACCTGAGTTCTACTTCGCTGATGTTCTCGTCGATGGGGCCCGTGCTTATCGGACTTTTCCTTTCCAGATATTCAAATCTGCCCTTAGGCGTCTTTATGGGCGCGATAGGCATGACCTCTATGTCGTACGGCATGGTCGTGCTGGGCATAGACAGTTCGATCCAGACCATCGTGCTGGGCGTGATAATAGTGCTTATAATGGCGTACACCTCCAACAGCGATAAACTGAGCGGCGCAGTCGCGACTCTCAGAGCCCGCCTTTCGAAAAAGAAAACGGCGGAACAGCAATAAAAATTTAACTACTATGGACTACACGGTTTTTTCACGCAAGCCGTTCAACCTGAGCGGCAAGCAGACGGAAAAGATAAAAGAAATATACGCTTCTATGGATATCGATGACAAGATAGGGCAGCTCTTCTTCGTCGTAGGGTACAGACAGGACGAAGAGTTCCTGAAAGAGGTGGCTTCCGGACTGCGCGTAGGCGGACTTATGTGCCGCAGTATGAGCGCAGAGCAGGTCATGGGCACCGTTTCGATATTGCAGAAAAACGCAAAGATACCTCTTCTTATCGCGGCTAACCTCGAGGCCGGCGCAAACGGCATAGTCAGCGAAGGCACTAAGGTCGCTTCTCAGATGGCGGTCGCGGCTACGGGAGATAAGAATAACGCTTACGAACTGGGAAGGATATGCGCCGAAGAGGGCGCGGCGGTAGGCGCGAATTACGCGTTTGCCCCCGTATGCGATATAGATCTCAATTTCCGCAATCCGATAACCAACACGAGGACTTACGGTGCGGATCCCGCGATAGTAGCAGATTGCGCGAGCGAATACGCAAGGGCGTGCAGAGAACGGGGAATGTGTTATTCGGTAAAGCATTTCCCGGGCGACGGCGTGGACGAAAGGGATCAGCACTTAGTGACTTCTGTCAACTCTCTTTCAGTCGGAGAGTGGGACAAGACCTACGGCGCGATCTACAAAAGACTGATAGACGAGGGCGCGCCGACGGTAATGGTCGGGCATATCGCGATGCCTGCCTACGAAAAGGTCCTTTGCCCCGATATAAAGGACGAAGACATATTGCCCGCGTCGCTTTCAAAGAATCTTTTAAACGGACTTCTGAGAGAAAAACTCGGGTTTAACGGACTGATTATCACGGACGCTACGACGATGGCGGGCTTCAACATTGCAATGAGCCGCGACGAAGCGGTGCCCGGAGCGATAGCCGCGGGTTGCGATATGTTCCTGTTCACGAAAAACATGAAAGAAGACTTCGCGTTCATGAAAGCGGGAATAGAGCGCGGCGCGATAACTCCCGAAAGACTCGAAGAAGCTGTAATGAGAGTGCTTGCGCTCAAAGAGAGTATGGGGTTGTTCGATAAAAACAACGTTCCGGATCCCGCAACCGCTTTGAAGAAAATAGCCACTGAAAGGAACAAACAAAGCGCGCGTAAGATCGCGGACGAGTCGATGACTCTCGTGAAGTGCGAAAAAGGCGTACTGCCGATAGACAAGAAAAAGATAAAGAAGATAACCGTTTACGGCATAGAGGGCGGAGCGAACGCGCTGGGATACGCACGCGAAAACGGACTTGTACCCGGGTTCTGCGAACTTCTCCGCGCCGAAGGATTTGAGGTTTCGGTATTCGAAACGGCGGGCGTTTACGAAGGATTGCAGTCGTCATTCGAAAGCGTTAAGGAAAGCGCGGATATGATGATATATCTTTGCAATCTCGCTACGAAGTCCAATCAGACTACTGTCAGGATAGAGTGGATGAACCCGATGGGTATCAACGTGCCGATATACGTAAAGAGCATTCCTACCGTATTCGTATCGCTTGAGAACCCTTACCATCTGCTCGACGTGCCGAGGGTCAGGACTTATATAAATACGTATGGCGTCAACGATTCGACGCTCGGACTGCTGGTCGATAAACTTGTCGGGAGATCGAAGTTTAAAGGAAAGTCGCCCGTAGACGCGTTCTGCGGCAAGTGGGATGCAAAACTCAGCTGAGGAGGAAAAGATATGAAATTTTTTACAGTAAAGATAGACGACAATGCACAGCTTGACGCATATATACCAGACGACGCCGAATACCCCAGAGAGGACTTGAAGCGTCCCGCGGCGGTGATATGCCCCGGCGGAGGTTACGCGTTCGTATCTAAGGACGAAGGAGAACCCGTGGCATTCGCTTTTCTCAAGGAGGGCTATGCGGCGTTCGTTCTCAGATATTCTACGGGCATAGAAAATCCGTTTCCGACTGCGCTGAGGCAACTGGCAAAATCTATAAAATACGTCCGCGACAATGCGGATGCGCTTAAAGTGATTAAGGATGACGTTACCGTCGCAGGCTTTTCGGCAGGCGGAAACCTTGCGCTTTCTTCTGCGGTGTATTGTGAGGATAAAGTTATGCTGGACGGCATAGGCAGTACTGAGGAAGTAAGACCCGACGCGATCGTGCTGGGTTATCCTGCCGTCACGCTGATGCCGGTAAAGCGCAAGGGTGAATGCAAGATAGATCCTGAACTCATGAAACGCTTCGCGGGTCCTACGATAAGACAGATATTGCTGGGCAAGACGGATTGCAGCGAAGAAGAATACGCGTCTTTGAATCTGCTGAATAAATTGCATAAAAATATGCCGCCTGTGTTCGTATGGGGCACTTATGACGATCAGATAATTCCCGTAGAAGATCTTACGGGATTGGCTTCTGGTCTCAAAAAACTGGGCGTTTCGTGCGAATTGCATATGTTCGAAAAAGGCGGGCACGGTATGTCTTTGGGCACCGGTGTAGTGAAAAGCGAAGAAGAGATAAAAGGAAATCACGTTGCGAAATGGTTCAGGCTGGCGATACTATGGCTGGAAGAACGCAGGAGGAAATAACATGAAATACGATGGTATAATATTCGATCTCGACGGCGTTATATGTTCTACCGACGAATATCACTATCTCGCGTGGAAAAAACTTGCCGAAAAGCTGGGAATAAAAGATTTTACGAAAAAGGATAACGAAAGGCAGCGCGGCGTTTCGCGCATGGAAAGTTTAGAGGTCGTGCTCGAAAAGACGGACAAGAAATTTACGCAGGAAGAAAAAGTTGCGCTCGCGACCGAGAAAAACGAATATTATAAACAAATGCTCGCGCAGATGAGCAAAAAAGATCTCGCCGATGATGTGAAAGACACTCTTGACGCGATAAAGGCGAAGGGAATAAGGATAGCGATCGGTTCGTCGTCAAAGAACGCGAAATTTATATTGTCGAGAATAGGTCTTTTAGATTATTTTGACGCGATATCCGACGGAGAGAATATTACCCGCACAAAACCCGATCCGCAGGTGTTCACGATGGCGGCGGAATTTCTCGGGCTCGATCCTTCGCGTTGCCTCGTCGTCGAGGACGCCGAAGCGGGCATAATGGCGGGTAAAACGGGAGGCTTCGATACCGCCGCTTTAGGCAGCGCGACGAAATGTCCTTACGCTACTTACAGACTTTCGACGTTTTCTGATCTGAAGGCAATAGTTTTATGACTCTTGCTTTCGGTACCCCCTTCCCGACAGCCGCGACATCGCGGCTGTCGCTTTTTATTGAGGACGCTATGAGATCTAAGTAAATATTATACCAGACCAGAATAATACAA
>DVNX01000047.1 GCA_018714045.1 Candidatus Ornithoclostridium faecavium | reverse complement strand
TGCCGTCGGGCGATGGATTTTTCAACGGATTTTGTCAAAGCAAGCGCAGGTAATAGTATACATATTTTCAAGCGAGCTTTGGCAAAAGAGTGAAAAAGACACGCAAAACTTACAAACTGAAAAAACATATTAAAATATCGCGTCGGTGTCGTGCGGATGTGCCGTCGGGCGATGGATTTTTCAACGGATTTTGTCAAAGCAAGCGCAGGTAATAGTATACATATTTTCAAGCGAGCTTTGGCAAAAGGCGTGTAAAAGGCGCGTTCAAATGAGAATAAAACGTAATAAACAATTAATAAAATATCGGATCGGAGTTGTACGGATGTGTCACGGAGCAATGGATTTTGCAATGATTTTTGTCAAAGCGAGCGCAGGTAATAGTATACATATTATCAAGCGAGCTTTGGTAAAAAGAGTGCAAAAGACACGTTCCGAGGCATATCCGTACAGCTCCGATCCGATAAAGAAATCAAAATCCCTCGAAGATGTCTCCGTCCGAACCGCTGCCCGACCCGCCGTTTCCGCCTTTGTCGTCTTTGGGCTGATCGTCATGCCCGCTTTCCTTGAAATCGTCGCCCATAGAGAATATATCCTCGGCTTTGGGCGCGGGTCTGCCGCCGTTCATTGTCTCTTTCTGCAGACGTTCGAGCTTTTCTTTCTGCTTTTTCGCGAGCGTAGATCTGAACTTTACAGAAACCCATACCGCTGCCGCTACCAACAGCACTATTATAACTATCTTGACGATAAGAGAATACATGCCTGCTGCATCCGCAAAATTACCGCTTGCCGCAGGATCGGAATCTGCGACCGCTCCGAAAAGCGTATCCGCATTTTCCGCGCTGACCGCCGTAGCCGCACACAGTACGACCGCGTTAAGTCTTTCTTCGAGCACAGCCTCTCCCTTTCCTTCGCCGCCCAGCCTTTCGATAAGGCTTTCGTAAGTGTCGGCTGACGAACCGAGTATGTTTTCAAAACCCGCGACCTCGGTATAGAACGGGTTTTCGAAACACTCCCAGTTGAACGAAACGAAACTTGCGACCGCAAGTCCGTGAACGTTGAACATAAGATTGTCGCCGTACATTGCGTAATGGCTGTAATCTGTCTTCTGCGCGTCGATGAATTTGACTTCGGCTATCTGCTTGTTGAGCGGGATATCCTTAAAGACTTTTCCGCCGTCCGTCTTGTCCGCGACCGAGTAGAAATAGTCGTTGTATGCCTGAGCGCTCTCGTCGGAATAGATATAAGCGTAGTCGCCCATGCCCAGTTTATTGAAATTAAGGCAGATGAATTTCTTTCTGTCTACGTCGAGAGAACCTATGAGTTCGTTCGCGCCGTCCCAGGAGTTTTCGGCGCAGTCGACGAAAGCTATCGTCAGATCGTAAGGAAGCTCTTTGTCTGCGAGTTCGTAAGAAA
The DNA here is from genome assembly GCA_018714045.1 of Candidatus Ornithoclostridium faecavium. Classification (GTDB taxonomy): domain Bacteria; phylum Bacillota; class Clostridia; order Christensenellales; family UBA3700; genus Ornithoclostridium; species Ornithoclostridium faecavium. Next base: position 32,359 of record DVNX01000047.1, on the reverse strand, counting down.
GTCTCAGAAGCGCCGCCACGCCCGTAGCGTTGGAGTACGCGCCTTCTCCGCCTATCTTCTGCACCGTTGTCTGTCCCGTAGTCATATCCGTGGACGATACCTCGAGCCCCGCGCAATTGTCGTAAGACGCGAGAAGCAGAACTTCCTTGTCGCTCTCCGTCGCCGCGGGTATCCTGTAAACAAGGTTGTAGCCCTTCTCGGTCGAATTCGTGTAATAATTTTTAAATCTGAATTCGGTTATCTCAACGGTAGCGGAAGAAGAGGTCGCGAGAGGAAGCGTTCCTCCCTGACCGCCGTTTTCGGTATCGTTGCCGTCGTCGGTATCGAACTTAGCCGCAGGATAGCCGTAAGACGCCATCTCTGCCGACAGGTATTTCAGAAATTCGTAGTCTTTTCCCGTACCCATAGTGCGTTCGGGGTAGTCGGCGCATATCTCCTTTACGATATCCGCCGCGCTTCTTCCGCCCTCTTTAAGAGAGCTTTCCTTTACTTCGTAACTTACGGAAGAAGAACAAGCCGCAAGAAGGAATACTGCGACTAAAACGGTAAGTATCGCGATACAGGTCGTTAAAAATCTCTTTTTCATACTCACCTCACGCAAATACCGTCGGCAGACAGAACAGCAGCGCCAGCGAACATATCACCGCTTCTTTGTTCTGCTTTCCCGCTTTGAGCACGAGCGCGTAAAGCGCCCCGCCGAACGCGCACGCCGCCGCTGTCGGGTTGAGCGTTGCGCGCATTATCCCTTCGTAAAGAGGATAGCACATATAGACCACCGAAATAAGAGCTTTGAAAACGCAGAGCGCAATGACCGCGATATCCAGTCTCAATCTGAAATCGTACATAGACATAGCCGCGTCGAAAAAGAAAAGCTGCCTTGACATCATGTTGTACGATATCCTTACGAAAAAAGTGTACAGAAGATACAGGATCGCAACAAAAATTATATAGCTCATCGCGAACATTACCCCTGTATTCCCTACCATCTGCAACATGGACGCGTACTCGCTGAGTCCGAGCGCCGAGTAGTTCTTTAGCAGCGTGTACCAGCTTGCCGCCGCGATCGCGAGAAACGTCCCGACTCTGAGCAGCCACGACTGCCAGGTGGACGGCATTCTCTGCACCCTGCCTGCGTTAGTATAAAAAATATTCATATTTACCTCTTTGAGACGGTCAGTATTTTAGCGACCGCCATATTCAGCGCGCTTTCGTCAGAGATCGCGCCGCTTTTGAATTTGTATTCGAGTTCGTAAAGATATTCGACCAGCGCCTTGAGTTTTACTATATAACCGCTTATCTGCGTTTTGTGCTTAGCTATCATCCTGCGGTTGAACTGCACAGCCTTGACGGACATATCGAGAGCCTTCGCCTCCTGTTCGTCGGGCAGATCGCTTATCGCCATATGAAACACCTTGCGGTAGGTCGACGTAACGTTGTACAGAAGCTTTACCGCGGGTTCGCCTTTAGCACGGAAATTCGCAAGCACGGAAAGTCCCTTTTCCGCATTGCCGTCCGTAAAAGCCGAAGCCATTTCGTACAGTTTGTAATCCACGTCCGCCGCGACCAGCTGCTCTACGTCGTTTTCGGTAATCTCGTGCCCTACGTCCGCATAAGAGGTCAGCTTGCGTGTCTCCCCGACTATCCTGCCCAGATCTCCCGCGCAATACGAATACAATAGGCTCAACGCCCCGTCCTTTATCGCCGCTCCGCTTTCTCTCAAAAGAAAACCGATATACGACTTTACCTCTTTTTCGGTCAGAACGCCGCAATCCACGACTTCGCACTTACTTGCGATACGCAGGTAGTTGGTCGACTTGTCGTCTATCATAAGGACAGCCGTGTCCGCAGGGTCGGATACGTACGCTTCGAGCATATCCTTATCCCTTTCGGAAAGATCTTTCTGCCGTCTCAGATATACGACCTTTTTCCCTCCGAACATGCTTACCGTACTGAGACTCGCTATCACGGAAGTTATATCGTCGTCGTCACCGTACTCTTCCAGACAGAAGTCTCTCGCGTCGGCGGGAACGGTATCCTGCAAAGTGCGGACGACCTCGCGCCTGACGTAACCGTCAGCGCCTTTGAGCAGATATACGGGCGCAGGATTTTCAACGCCGTTTATCAGAATATCGACCGCTCTCATGCAAACCTCCATTTGTAAGTCTTTACTATTTTACCACCTTCCGTCCAAAAGGTAAAGTCTGAAGGCAAACAATTCTCCGCGCCGGTCGAATAACCGTAATCGTCCACCAGATATCGCACCCCTTCGGGTTTTTCGCCGAGATACGGACATATCAGGATATCGCAGTCCGAAAGCGCCGACCACGGCGACTCTTTGTCCGCTATCACCAGATCGACGCCGTCTAAATATACCGCCGAATACCCGTACGTGCATATCACCGACGCAACGTCTGCCAGCATGATAAAATTGCCCGTCCCGTATTTCGTAAACGATGCATAAGTCGTATATACCGTATCGGCGCCCAGCTCTTCTGCATAGTCGTCGAGTATCTCAGACTCGTCGTCAGAAAATCCGAACTTGACGATAAAGTCTACTTTTCTCAGCCTGCTTTTATCCATCGCGCCGAGAGCCGCTTCGACGGCGGCTTCGTCTATCTCTCCGTGAAACACGATAAAATCCCCTTCTTTTTCGGATCTGACCAAGACGCCCGCGCAATCGTAAGAAGAAAAACAGGTTATCTTGTCCGCACCCGAAAGCATACCCGCATTCTCTATGATCACCGCAGAAACAAAGCATATAACCAACACGGACGCGATAATTTTCTTCGCAATGCCCGGTATCGCACAAAGTCCAGATACCGCCGTAGCCGCCACCAGCCACAACACTATCGTAGCCCAGTTAAAATCGAAATATACACTCGGAAAATCTATCCCTGCCAGATATCCGACTATCGCGGAAAGACCCGCAAACGGCAACGATACGACCGCCGCGACGAACCCGAAATAAGGTATGAACGAAAACGGAAGCGCAAAGATATACAGAGGAAAGAATATGCCCGCGAGAGGCACTATTATGCAGTTTGCGGGAACGGATATCAGCGACACGTCTCCGAAAACGTAAATCATTATCGGCAAAAGGGTCGCGTTGGCGGACAGCGTAGCGGACAACGCCCCTGCCAGCCACTTGGGGAATTTTGCCTTTAAGAACGCGCGTTCGAGCGGTTTTGCGAACAGGATAAGTCCGTACACCGCAACGAAACTCATGAGAAAACCGAGCGAATACAGATTGAACGGGGATACGAATAAAAGTATGATCGCAGCTAAACTCATCCCCGATAACGGATCGTATCTTAGCCCCAGAAGTCCCGCAACCGCCGCTACCGCGACCATGACCGTCGCCCTCACCGTAGACGGCGAGAATCCGCAAAGCGCCGAAAAGAATACGAGAGCCGCAAGGACTATCGCGCTCCTTACCGCCGCGTTGACTTTGATCGCTTTCAGAATGGTATACAGCGCTCCCGCGAGTATTCCGACGTGCAGACCGGATACCGCCAGAAGATGCGCTGTCCCCGTATACGAAAAGTCGCTTTTCATCGACTCCTCTATCACCGCAGAATCCCCGAAGGTCATCGCGTACATAAACCGCGCCGCCTTGTCGCCAGCGTTATCCGCAAGCTTCGCCGCGACCGCCTTCTTTATCTTGTCGAAAAAATCAAGATCGCGTCCGACGACCTCTATCTCTCCCGTCTCGTCGTCCGGACAGGTGATATCGTAGATTATCCCCTCCGCGAGCGAAGAAGCTTTATAAGAGGTGGTCACGTCCGTGCTCAGAGTCACGACCCTGCCCGTAAAGGATATCACGTCGCCTTCATAAAAGCCGCCGTCTTTGAGTTGCAGACTGTACAATTCCGCCTTGCCGTCCGCCTTTTCTCCGTTCACGGTGATATCGGTAAGAACTACGGTATAGGAATCCACCTTTCCGCTCAGATCGGACGAATTCCCGACCTCTATCTTCCCCGTTATCGCCGCGCTTTCTTCGAAGATCTCCCTCTTCTCCAGCCTTGCGTTCGCATACGCCGCGGCGGATAAGCCAAACGCTATACCCAGGACGAAACATATTGAGAATACCGCCGCAGATCTCAACGCCCGTCTGCTCTTTTTGTACAGCGCGATCCCGCCAGCTACCGCAACGACGAAAGCAGCGGCTACCGCGGAGATCGGCAACCACAGATCGGTCATTATTATAAAAGAAATCCCTACAATCATTCCAGCGAGGATTGTAGGGAATACCCTTAAATTTGCAATTTTCTTCATTTGTAAAAGTTGATGATTATCCTTTAAGCCGCGCTTCAGCGTTCGTCTTTCAGGAATATCTCTTTATAGCTCGCTATCGCCTGCTGTATGACTTCGAGAGTCTTGTCTCTGCTGTACATTTCCAGCACCTTCATCGTCTTGCCTTCAAGCTGCTTGTATACGCCGAAGAAATGCTTTATCTCCGCTATTATGTGCGGCGGCAGATCGGCGATATCCTGGTAACAGTTCCATGTCGGCTCCTTGACAGGCACCGCTACGACCTTGATATCTTCCGCGCCGTCGTCTATCATCGTGATATGACCTATCGGATAACAGCGCACCAGAGACATGCTCGATATCGCCTCGCTGCACAGCACGAGTACATCGAGAGGGTCTCCGTCGTCCGCATACGTGCGCGGGATGAAGCCGTAGTTCGCGGGATAGTGGGTGGACGTATACAGAATTCTGTCCAGTATCAGCATGCCCGTCTGCTTGTCGACTTCGTACTTGTTCTTGCTTCCTTTCGGAATTTCGATAACGCTTATGAAATCTTCGGGCGTTATCCTCTCAGGATTGATATCGTGCCAGATATTCATATATTCTCCTTACCCTTATCTGAATTTGCTTAAACGCCCGCTTTCCCCTTCCTCGCATTAAGCGGCGTCTTTCGCTTTTTACGTATTTTATTATACAATATAACTTTTCTAAAATCCATACAAAACGGAAAATTTTTATAAACAATTTGCAATTTTATTGCAATACCGACGATTGTATGCTAATATAAATAAGCACAAAAACCGCTTGCCGAAGTGGTGGAACTGGCAGACGCGCCGGACTCAAAATCCGGTGATGGCGACATCGTGCGGGTTCAAGTCCCGCCTTCGGCACCAGTTCGCGGCTGACATTACGGTCGCAAAAAATTCAGACGAGTTTTCTCGTCTGTTTTTTACGCCACGTCTTTGTCGCGCCGCTCGAGTGTCTCAGTGCGTGACAGTCTGAATTAGTGACGTTCGCTTCGCTCTCTATTCCGTCTCTCCCTTAGGTCGTTCCTCACAAGTCCCGCCTTCGGCACCAATACCCGCTTAAGTTGAACCCTTCAGCTTAAGCGGGTATTTTTGTCAAGGTGTCGGACTTTAATCGTGAGCGCTTACCAATATCGAATTAGTTTAATATTACAACGCGAACGGTTCAGAAAACGCAAGTAACAACTTTGCTTTCCTTAATTCTCTTTTTGCGTTTTCTTTTTGCGCAGCAAAAGCCCCCGCCTTCGGCACCACTATTAGCGTAAGTTGAACCGTATAATTTAGGTCGATATTTAAATGTAATATTAATCATATTAAATTTGTGAATTATATTCAATAAACATACTGCCAATACTATCTAGTTCTTTATTATCGCCATATGTCATCATATCAAATTCATAATATAAGCCTGTCCAATATATGTTGTGTTCATATAGCCTTAGCCATATACCAGAATTTACATATCCGCCAAAACTATTTTTTGCGCGATACTCCACATAAAAATAAATATTTCCACTATACACACCATTTGACAATTTTACAATTTGTCCATTATTATCACTTTCCACATAAAAAAATACAACATGCTTATCAATTTGTAAGCTGCCCGGATCCTTTAATCTTTGTTTAATTATTCTAACAACTTCATCGTTTAACCAATCTTCTGTTCCCCAAAAAATATTGTCGTCTAAATATTCAAAGTTGAATGGTATGTACTGTTCGTAGATGTCGCTCCAATATACATAGTCGGAATATTCCCAGCTATCAAAAAACATGCCTTTCATGTATTTTTCAGGAGCATACAGTGCACAAAGCCTATATAGCGTTTTTGTTTCAAAATTTTTTGCAAGCAACTTACCGTCTAATGTCATGTCAAGCAATGGTTTGACACTATCGTTATTTTTTAAGTTTGCATACCGAGAAGAATATTTAGAAATACTCAGCTTTCCTTCTGAATTTTCTTCAGCACAATACTCTATTAGATCTCTAACAAGAGTATCATAAGTGTAATTGGTGTTTGTCAAAATGTTTACAATTTCTTGTTCCTTGTTGCTTGCGGAACTATTTCCATTAGAGCTACACCCAGCAAGGCAAGTACAAAATACAATTATTATACATACAGTAATTTTTACAATTTTCTTCATATAAACCCTCCGCTAAATAAAAAAGTGCGCCTACCGAAGTAAACGCACAAAAAACGCAAACCCCGATAGTCGCCAAACTAAACAGATACTATGCAAGGACAACCTTACAATTCACTGAATGGAGTCTGCATTTTTATCAAACTCTACAGTGAATTGCATAAAAAGGATATATCCTCGTTAATAAAAAAGTCCACGCAAATCAGTATTCGTTTAGTTTGGCAAAATTAATATATCATAAATTGTCTTAAAAAACAATATATAACGTTAACATTTATGTAAAAATTTATTTGGCACCGTGGCGTGTGCCTGTCTATGGCGACAAGTGGCGTCGCTTCGCTCCGCCAGACAAGCGCACGTCTGCATAGATTAGGAAGTCTCAGAACGAAAAAGAGAGATAAGAAAAAATATGCCTGTACAAATATACTTTTTCGCGTAATTATGTAAAGGTTTGATAAGCTAACGAAACTTTCATGAGTTGTACTACCCGCTTACTGTTACCGCACCAAAACAACTTCTCTGCCGCATAGATAACCCCGTCGCGATATGAGCGGAATTAAAGTTTGAATTGTATATTTATACTTTCATCTTCTGCAAATTCATTATAATCATTAACAAAATATAAATAATCAGAAGACTCATTAGACTCATTCTCGCTACTCAAAATAGTTTCCGATTCTATAAATTGGTAAGAAATCTCCTCTTCTAATATCAAAGACATTGATATCACAAAAAAAAGAATAAGCATTAAAATAAGCCCAAGTATGCCCACTGCTTTATATGTTTTATAAATTCTCATAGAAATTCTCCTTATCAACTTAAATTGTCAAAATATCAATCGAAAGGCTTATTTGAAAGTTCTACGGTATTCCTGTTATTTTTTCTATAATGAATGCCCGTAATTCCTCGCTCTATCTCTTCCCACTCTGTTTCTCCTTGCTTGATACCGTATTGAATAACGTCAAACATTACGACTCCTGTTTCTTCGTTGAACGCTTCGGCAGGTATCGTAAATTCTTCAGGTACTCCTTTTTTATCTTTAAAAATTTCATATTTTTCAGAAAATAAAGTGTCGTCTATTGTCTTACATTCATACACCGTTTCGTCATCCGTACGAAATTGAATCACAACTTTGTTTGTTGTAAAACTGTTAAAATAATCGTTTGGCCAAGAATAAACAGGCCCCGCCACACCATAACAAAAAGTAAGAGTTACATCGGTTATTTCAAATGTGGTCTTGTCTGACATATACCCGCAACGGATCAGCGGAAGTTCATCCGTATTATTTTCATCGTCTGCAAGATACCCCCCTCTTAATCCTTGATCGGTGCATGCGCATAAAGTAATAGTTAATGCGATTATTAACGAAAACAACAATATTTTTTTCTTCATAAATTCTCCTTCCTCTGACATATTGTTTTATATCCTGGCAGGATAACACTTGCCCCACAAGGAGTTTGTTTCAATAATCCCAAAATTCTGCATATCCTGCAATCAATGTTTCTAACTCATCCCACGTTATAAGTCCTTTTCCCAAAGATACTTTAAGATATTGTCCACCGAACGTCTCAAATTCGACTTTCGGAACAATACAAATTTCGTTGAATCCTTCATAAGTAAACAATCCGTATTTCTCCACATATTCAAGATATGCTTCTTACTCTATGGTCATATTATCGACGTCGGCTTCAAATATCTTGATAAATTCCAAGGTCACACCTACCATTAATAACATTTCGTCTATATACCTACAAAGGCATTCGTTCTTTACACACATATGATATCATAAATTATTTTTTAAGTCTGCATAAGATTTTTTACTTTACAGTACAAATTCTTTTACATTAACAATTTAATCGCAACTAAAAATCTCTTTCATCATAATATTCAAGAATTCAATTATTTACAAGATGCTTCTGATAACAAAAAATCTTATTTCTGATTTTTTGTTCAAGCTCAATTAAATAATCGAAATATCCACAAAAAAAGCGTCTTCAATCTTACGTGTAATTATTATCGCTTCTTTTATATACCATTAATATGGCATTTCGAAAATTCAAAATGTAATTACCTACCCACATAAACAACGGCATGTGCCCGTTCACCATTTAGCTATGGCTTATTTTGCGATTGAAGCAATCACACCTATTCTTATTTATCAATATCAATAATGCCCAAGCACCCTGATACAGTGCTTATTTTTGATGAGTAAAGAGTTCCATAATTGTCTATGAAGAATGCTATATTTACGTTTATTAATAACAAATTTAGTGCTAACAAACAAAAGCAGGATTTTACGACCGTTTACTTTTGAGAGGATTATGCGACAATCGCCGCACGAAAAGGCAAATTCGGAGGAAAAGAAAAACAAGAAAACACGTTTACTGCGCATAAGCAGTTCGGATAAGGTACGCAATAAAACGGAAAATAAGCGAAAGGGCGAAAAGCGGAGGAATGCCCAAAGCGGTTCAGCGGGCATCTCCGCTCGCCCTCGCTTTTCCGTTCTGCGACCCTCTAGAGCTATGCAGGCGTGCGCTTGTCTGGCGGAGCGCAGCGACGCCACTTGTCGTCATAGACAGGCACACGCCATGGTGCCAAATTGAATTATCATCTGGCTCTCTTGTAGTTATTAGAAAGTAACACTTTAATATATTGTATAAAAAAGTCGTTTATCTTTAAGATTGCTGATCGCTATTAATACTTTTATATATGTTGTTTTTTCTGATAACACTTTCAAGCAATTCACAATTTACATTTTGGTCTTTAGCTTGAGACACAATCGATGAGATATCTTTTGGCAAACAGTTCCCACCATAACCTCTTTTTTCTTCATAAACAAAAGTATGGCTTGTCCCGATACGCGGGTCAGCCACCCAAATTTCCCGCACCCGATTATAATCAGCACCAAGAGATTTTGCTATATCAAACATTTCGTTGCAAAAAGTCACTTTCAATGCAAGAAAAGCATTCTCCATATATTTTGCCATTTCTGCGTCTTTTGCATTGCTTTGAAAAATACGAACATTGGAGTTAATCACATCTTGATATGCACGAATTGCCAAATTGATTCCTCTTTTCGAGCCTCCAAATACAAGCCATTGCCTGCTATTCAATTCTGCAAACGGATGTGCTGCAGTTTCCCCGTAATACTCTGGCTGAAAAACAATCTCTTTATTATATTTATTGCGCATCTCATCCGTAAACCCAACATAAACCGTCGAACGGAGTACGATTACTTTACTTTCCACCCATCGAATTACTTCTTCCACCGCACTTGTGTCACAATGTCCGTCTTGTGTTTGCGGCGTAGGAACGCAAACAAATACTGCATCACATAAATTAATTTCTTCTTTATCTCCTATCCCCAAATATTTATCATAAACAACAGCATTCAAAAACAATTTATGCATTGCTTTACCCACATGCCCATATCCGACAATTCCTATTTTCATTCTAATTCTCCTTAGTTTTTATACTTTTATGAACTCTAACGTAAACTTCCTCGTATCTTTTTAATATGTTGATCATATCAGACACATCCTCGACTCCGTATACTTTGTCATCTATTTCTTTGTAACGTACCCGTCCGTCCAATCTTTTCCCGGCTAGCTCACGACTCCATCCATCCACGTTCTGATATGCAATAATCAATCTGTACAAAGACCATGCCAATGCCGCCTCAGAAAGAGTACCCGCCCCTCCACCTATTATGACAACAGCATCGGCATTTACTACAATACCGTTTCGCATAACATCAAGTCCGGTTGGAATAACTATATCCGCACAATCGTTTGCATTATCTCTCGCAAATGACGGAATAATGGCGATTGTATCTCCTTCGCGATAATTTTTTGCATTGTGCGCACCCATGAATACCGCCTTCATCACGCCATCCAACCCTCCGGTCTGGACACGATACCCTGCTTCTACAAGAGCTTTGCCTGTTTCAAAAGCAATTTTATATTTTATAGAATCTTCTTCGATTCTGCTATCTCCGATAACTGCAACGACCTTTCTTCTCATTCTTCAACCGCCTTATATGTTAATTTGTTTAAAATCCCGATTTTTTCTTCAGAAACAAGTCTTAATGACACATTCTTGTTTTTCACTGAGAGAACCTCCGGTATTTTTGATCCAAAGATAAAAAACTTAAGCTCAGCATTTGGAACTTCAACACCTCTTATCATAAGTCCTTCACATTCAATAGCAACTAAAGAGAGTTGAAAAAATTATATTTATTGCTTCCGTCCGACATGACCGCTTTTTTTAATATAAAACTAAACGGCAGTCCTGATTGCATCAAAATATTTTCAGCATCGCTGTTTATTACCGAATTTTCCACAACTTTCCATGATCGATTAAAATCGCTTATTTTTTGTACGATTCTTTCAGCTGGAGCGGAAAAAATATCCAACGAGATTTCGAACAAACGCTTATATTTTACTCCTATCAGATTATTTATCACGTTTTCGTGAAAAATCTTTCGGGCAAGCGCGGCAAGTTCAACACAACCGAAATTGTCTAATTTTTCAAATAATTCATAAATCGTTTGCACAATAAATGAAATATAAATATAATATCCTTTCTCTTTACTATAATTTTGAAAATTGTTCAGAATTCCATAATGTGCGCAAAAATTACGAATCGTAACCATTTTGGATTTCAGTTCTCCCTGAATTCCGAGTTCATTCAGTACGTTTGCCAATCTTGAATAATCCGTAACTAAGATGTTTTTTCTGAAAATACCGTCGTTTTCAAACTTAAGAAAGAAACGCATCAGTCCTTCTGTCAGGCTTTTATTTATTTCACGCATGTCGGCGTTACGCATTCCGCTGCATAATATAGTTAAATCCTTATCCCTGTAAAATTTCGGCTTGTTTAACTTCTTTAATTTTTCAACATCATCCTCTGAAATTTGTGACGATTTTCTGATGCCGTTCTGATACATATATGAAATACACATGAACGGCGGGGTGAGACCGCAATATTCAATAAACTTAACTTTATCGTCAATTTTCAACTCATAGTCTTCTGAAAAATATTTACCGATATTACTGCCCTTATGGATAGTAAGCATATTTATTTCTTCAAATGACTTAATGTGTCCCGACACCCCGAAATACGGCGCGTTTTCCCGCTCTGAAATATTAAGTGAGAAATGCAAATAGTCATTTTCACGCTCAATTGACATTAATGAATCGTTATATAATTCTCCGAATACAGCTTCCATAACGTCTTCTGTCTCAACAGGCTTTCTTATCTCTACTTCGTAGTTAGTACGAAAGACTTTTCTAAGCAATTCATAAAGATCTCTTGATTTACTATATTTCTGTTCTTGCCCCCAAACGGCGTCTCCCCACACGTTAGTAAAATAAATTATACTTTTTTTAAGATCGTTGTCAATATCGCTTTTTGATTTACCGTCTTCCGGATTTGACCGCATTGTTGAATACATAATAATCAGCATCCCGGCAACAGTCAGAATTCCGTTTTTGACGTAATCGACATTTTCTGAAATTTTAGGAAACTCCTTAATAAACAAAGGATCGACCTGCATTGTCGACGCAAGCGGAGTAGAAATAACGGCGTGCAAATTTATATTACGCAGACGCTCTAATAACACAGTAAAATATTTGATTCCTTTAAGTGAACGTCTTTCCCCGTTATGTAACAACCAATACTCGTTGTCGTGGAACTTTTCGTATAAAAAAGGAAATTGTTCTTTAAACACTCGGTTATGACATGCTTCAGGGATGTTTAAATCTGAAAAATAAGCGTATCTGCACATTCTTTCAAATCGAAGAATTATACTTGCGACCATACTTTTCAGGAACATAGTATCTTTACCTGATGCAAAATGTTTTTTTCTATAATATATTTCATCGATTCCTGCGTTGAGGAACTCCAACGAATGCAGTTCGTAAATTTTTTTATTTATTTTCATAATTCCTCCTCTCAGATTTTTCCAAAAGAATCTTTTTCACCTTTGATTTGTATTCATCTCTATATTTCCCCTTCCGTTCGCAGTTTTCCAAACTCGGTTCAAAATAATATAAAACGTCTTCGATAAACGCTTTCCTGTCCGCCTTTTGGATCATCGGTAGCATAAACGCAAAATCTGTATTTACATCAAGATATTTTCCATCAATTTTCAAATCATTTTCTATGTCTATACAATCAAACAAATACCGTCTGAAACATTTCGGATGCAACCATATATTATCTCCTCCTCTTTCCCAAACCTTATCAAATGAAAATATTCTGTACTTTTTCAACGGTTTATCCCATCGAATGCAATTACCACATGTTATTTCCGCCCCTTCATTAAACTTTTTTACGATAAGTTCCACCGCTCTTTCATTGACGAGATAATCATCGTTGTCGATATTGATGACTATTGCGTTTTTGTTTATTATCATGTTTTGCATAGCAAATACAAAATTTTCCAATCCTCCGACATTCGCTTTGTTCCAGCAAGCTGCAGTTCTGTTCTTGAAATAAAGATCTTTACGCAAGATAAGTCTTGCATATTCCGCACTTTCGTTTGAAGAAGCATCATCTATATAAACAATATCAAATTTCTGAAATGTCTGTTTTTTCAAACTGTCAAAAAGCCTTTTTAATTTTTCGCAAGGGGTGTTGTATCCTCGAATAAACAACACGACGTCTGCCTGTGTTTTTTCCACCCATTCAGAACGCTCACCGCGCAAATTGACCTGTTCTTCTTGATCTGAACAAAAAAAGCCCTTCTCTACACGTTCTTTAACAACTGTTAAAAAGTTCATTTCCGACTTTCTCTGATTTTCCGGATGAACAAACCATGCATTACTATCAGCAAAACGAACATTCTCTTTTTTTTCAATCATCAAATCTAAACTTCTGTGCCACGGAAGTTGTACTTGTCCTTTATCGACGCTATTGGGAAGAGGCAAACGTTTTTTTATTTTTTCAAGATTCAGAAAACATGACCTTACCTCTGTTCTCGCACCTTTTGCAATCGTTTTTGAAATGTTTCTTGCGATCCCGAGTGACGTCGTTACGGCACCACTCCTCAAAGAATCTATTCCTTCTTGCACGACATCTTTATCAATATAGTATAAAATATCACTGTCTGTCTGAAACACGTATTTTGTTTTAATATGGTCGAAGGCAAATAAAGTAGCATAGATTCCCTGCCCGTTAGCACTATGTCCGTTGTTTGATTTAACGCCGAAATATTTATTATAAATTCTTTCAATTTCAACACTGTTTTCTTCTGCAAAAAGAACTTCGTCAATCAATCTGTTTTCTTCAGCCAACAACAGTTCTTTTATTAGCTTATCCTTATCGTCAACATGATATCTTCTCGCTCTATCTTCAACAACACTCAGGTCTGCGACTATTGTCCTACGTTTAAAACGCCCGAATTTTTCTAACGAATTTACGATATGTCGAATATCGTTGTATATCGTGTCCCACTCCATCGGATTTGTTTTGATTAGTAATGTGCAATCTCGGTATTCCTTTAAGTCTGTCGTCTTTTTGCATACAAAAATAAGGTGTTCGGAAATCGGCATAAGAGTATCGACGTCCACTCCATCCCCTTCTGCAACGCTTTCTATTTGAAATCCGCATCTCGATAAAAGATTTTGATAAAATTCGATCGGGCGGTGAAACTCGTCTCTGACAGTATTGCCTACGGTCGTCATTTTTTTATAATGTTCACTCCGTCTGTATTCTCCCTCGATTCCGCTTGTGCGCAGTTCCGTATGCTGTACTGAATTAAATAACGGATTGCATATGCTGACCACAACTTTACCGCTTTTTGTCAATACTTTGTTTATATCGCACATAATTTCAAGCGCCACATCGTCTTGCACACAACATAATACAAGATTAGATATGACTAAATCGTACTCACCTTTTCTTAACCGAGTACGATCTTCAATGATTTTAACATTTGAAACAGCACGTTTTTTTAAAATATCTTTATCAATATCATAAACACTGACATCGTAATCCTTCGACAAAGCGTTGGCTATTTTACACTTACCTGCACCATAATCCAAGATTCTAGACGGATTTTCTCTCTTAATAATATCCAAAACTTTATCATCGTGTATATCCTCTTTATAACGTCTTTTCACAAGATTATAAAGATTTTGTTTTCCGTCGTCTATATATTGCGTCATACCGTTGTAATAACGCTGTATGAGGATCTTGAATTCAATTTCGCTCAAGAATGGATATCTTAGCATCTCGTATGCTCTGATTATTGATTTTTCACATCCTTTCTTTGTAGCAGGAAGAAATGACCTACCATAGTCAACCAACTTTATGCCGTTATTGGTCACTATAAAATTTTCTTTTTTATAGTTGTCAAAAACAAACCCGTTTTCTATGGAAAACCGTAATAATTCGACAATATCGCCGACACAACCTTTTTCATACCCAACAGAATGTTCGTATGTATAGCGTATTACGGTTGTATTGTTCAAATCAAAAAATTCAAGTGGATACAACTGTTTACATTTTTCAAATTTTGTAGCAATATTCTTTAAAAACGACAAGTTTTTCAACGGTCTGAAAAAATATTTGAAAACATATATGTTATCCGTAAAAGCCATTCCTTCTCTACCTATTCCCAATAAACGCAGAGAGTTTTCATCAATTCCGAAATATTCAGCTATTTCTTTTCGGATAATATCTTTATGTTTCATATTTCGCTGTATTTGCAGTTTATTGCATATATCATCGTAAGCGCATTCTATTTTTTCTTCTTCAATGTAAGGCTGTATTTCTTTGAGATAATCATGCAGTTCACTTTCAGTAAAATATACTGCATATTTCTCGTCTTTTAATATCTCAAGTAAGCCTTGAATTCTATAAAAACAGGCAATAAACCTGGTAAGACGCGATATGAAAAAATGCTTATATTTCTTATAAAAATCACCTTTACTTACATTAAATCCGGCCTCTTCTACAGCCTTTGTAAACGAAGCCCCTATAAAATCAAGCAATAATTTATTTTTCTCTTTTACAAAATCAAATTTTACTGCCGTTCTGTCGTGCAGTGTAGCAAATGGAGCGTTTACTATATCGTATCCTTCTTTTTTTGCAAGCAATACCCAAAAGTAGTCGCTGCGTCTGCCTATTTTATCTCCTATCTGAATGGACCAATTAGGAATTTTGAGAAGATCACGATTGAATACAATAGTGTTTCCTCCGCGACAGACCGCTTCTTTGAGTGTAAAATCATAAACAAACAACGGTCGAGAAAGCGTTTTGCCACTAAACACATCGTCCAAACTATATTCTTTTGATATTTTAACAGGAGTTTCCAGATGCTTTGTCATTGAGTCTGAAAAATCGTAATAGTAATCCTTTAATGAATCAAGCGTACATTCTCCGAAAACACCCGCTTTTGAGTATACGTAATCTAACAGAGAAGTCCTAAGCGTAGATAATAACGGAAGAGGCGCATCTAATGCATAATTGCCTATCACGGCATCATATTTGCCTATGTATTCTCCGATCACAGCATCAATATTCAACGGTTCTTCATGCAGTCCTTTATCGTCATATATCAACTCATAAAGCCGCATATCTTCGTCCAAAATCCAGATAACATCACTTTCACAAGTACACTGATAAAGATAATTTTGCAAAATCGTGCGTGCAACGGCAATATCTTTAATAACTGAATCGGCAATTTTATCCTCTGTTACAAATTGATCGAATCCACCTTCTCTGATTTTTCTAATAACGCTTTCTCTGTCAACGATATCATAAGAACATCCGCTATTTTCCAATATCTCCAAATATGCTTTACGATCCTGTATAAAGTTTATCAAAACTACTATTTTTGTATTTTTACGCTTTAAATTTGTCAGCTCCTTAAGCAATCGAAGTCCTAAGCTGTATTCTGTGGCGATAAAACCGATAGTAAGTTGTCCGGTATATTTTTCTTTATTATAATGTCTTCGTTCTATATTGTTCGTGCGGGAAAAACCGCATATGACTTTTCTGTCTATTCCGAAAATATTTTCAGCGCGAGAAAAAAACGCTTCTTTTACTTCGTCTGACATATAGCCACCATATTTATAGAAAAACTTGCGAAGTCCGTCAGCCTTTTTATCCTTTCCGTTTGTAATCCTTTCACGAAAGTTAAAAGCATCAATATTTACCAGATGTCTTTCTACGACAACGTATGTAGGGTTTAGCAGCATAATGCGAGTAAATATATCTCGATCTGTCGTCGAACTCATATTTTCGTCAAACAGACCTGCTTTAAGCAAAGTCGATAACTTCACAAAAGTATTCGATCCTTGCAAATGCGGATTGCCGCGCAAAAAACTCTCTATACTCAATTGGTGAGGGATCGTAAGAAGTTGCACTCCTTTTTCGTTATAGTAGCGAAGTCCGCAAACGACAAAATCTTCGTCGCTTAAAGAATTCTCGCATTCTCTGATATAATCCTCATCCCAAGTATCGTCGTCATCCAGAAAAGCCACATACGTTTTTTCATAATCTACTCTTTTAGATAAAGCATCTGCAAGAATATAATGAATCGCCGTATTTAGCGAACCTGCATAATTATGAGTATACTTGTCGTCCAGAAATATTGCCGAAACTCCTTCTACAAGTCGTTTTTCTTTTTCTTTTAAACTTGATTCGGAATCACTCACCACAATCAGGTTGTCTGGCTTTCTTGTTTGCGTAATTGCAGACCTGAATGCTTTTTCAAAATATTCATATCTGTTTTTTGTCGTAATGATACCTATTATGTTCATAACATTTGCTCTCCGGCAGGAATTTCTTCAGCAAATTCAGTATCGCCGTCGCAGTACCAACATGCTTTACAATGCAATCCATTGTACATATTCAAAAGTTCCTTTCTGAAAATTCTCTTATCTGACGCGATATCGATTCCGTCATAAAAATGACATCCCCTTGCTTCCATCATGGCGGCTCTTGAACAGACATATATTTTACCTTTATATAATGATGTACATCTTTTTATTGAACAAGCCTCAAATTGATTTGTTTGACGCTTTTTTATTTCCCCCATATTCCGCCATTTTTGCCCCTTTAGCTTAACATGTTTTACCCCGTACTTTTGAAACGTGTCCGCCAGCTTCACCGCTTTCTCGGAAAATTCCGGATAGTCGCTTATTTGCACCACCGTCTTACTGACGGATAAAGTATTTAAAATTTTCTCGGTAGGCACGACCATTCCGTTTGTAGCAAGTCTTATAGATTTAATCTTTTTGATCCCTTCAAGATAAGTTATAAATTTATCCAGCTCCGGATGCAAAAACACTTCTCCGCCGTGCAGTTTTAATCTGTATATGCTGTCAACTTTTGAAAGCAATATGTCAATATCGTGCTTAAACTCATCAAAAGAAAAGTTTATTTGCGTTTTAATATACGGAATCATATTGGAACAAAACTTGCACTTCAAATTGCATTTTGTCGTTATGAAAATTTCTATATAAGGTATCTCAAATTTTTTTAATACCTTCTGTCTGAAAAAAACAGGCAGTCCGTTAAACCAACTTTTATTTCGTCTGATTTTACAATAATAGTGCAAGCACTCTTTGTAAATATTTAATTTCATAAACCCTCATCAAATTAAAAATCCTTTGGCACTATAATAAATGCCAAAGGATTATCATCAGCTACTTTG
This sequence comes from Candidatus Ornithoclostridium faecavium, assembly GCA_018714045.1. Taxonomy (GTDB): domain Bacteria; phylum Bacillota; class Clostridia; order Christensenellales; family UBA3700; genus Ornithoclostridium; species Ornithoclostridium faecavium. Next base: position 14,273 of record DVNX01000047.1, on the reverse strand, counting down.
GCGATAAAAGTGCATAAACTAATAGTGCTTATACTTGCTTATTGATGAAACCCTCATCTTTAAGCCACCTATCCTTTATCTATTTAGATTATAATTCAAAATTTTCATAATGTCAATAATAATATAATTTAACAATCTTAGATTATAAAAATACAATCGTTAAAAAAACGTAAGTCAAACACTCGGTTCAACTTACGCTAATAGTGGTGCACCATACAAGAATAATACGAACCAAGACGACAAGTCGAGGTTCGTATTATTCTTTGCCCGCTGAAAGCATATCCGTCTGCGCGCTGTCGAACTTGAGTATATCTATATCCTTTTTCCCGCCGTTGTACAGTTCGCAGTACCTGGCGATAACGTCGTCTTCGCGGCTTGTGAGATATACGAGGTCGAGGGCGACTCCCGCGTGGAGTCTGTCGACAAACCTTACGCGCAGGCTTTCGTCGTATTTTCTCGGCAAAGGCATAGGCGATCCGTCCGCAGACGTGCCGATCTTATAACCGTCGTAAACGAAATCGAAAGGCTTTCCGTCGATATAAAATCCGTCTTTTCTGATTCCGAACATATTTCCCTCACAAATTCTCTATAAACTTTATTTCGTAAGGCATAAGCCTGCCCTTTATCTCTCCTATTCCGAGAAGGTCGAAGCGGTAATCCGTTTCTTTACCGCCGCTGTTCCTGACCTCTATGACGTACCTGTCCCCTCTCACGGCATAATAGCCGTACACTTCCCCCTTTTCGGGGCGACCGCCGAAAAACTGGGACGCGGACAGCACGTCGAAATTCTTTTCAGCCCATTTCATTACCTCTGCGGCTATCTCCCATTTGCGCGCGCTCATCATCGCAGGCGAAAAATAAAGCTCCGCCAAGCCGCTGCCACGCATCATACAGCATTTGAGATATAAGAAAAATTCCTCGTCCGTGTAGGTTATATGCTTTTTATCCTTATCGAAATGTCTGGACGTATTGTAGTTTTTCAGCGCGTAGCAAGGCTCGTGATTGTACATGTGCGCAGCAGGAAACTGCAACTGTCTCTTTTCGTAAAAATCCCTGTACTTCCCGTCGCGGTAATTAAGACACATCGACAGATCGTCGCCTTTTCCCGCATAGCCCATATCCGCGGCGTTGTTCATCCAGACGTAATCCGCCCATTTAAGGAACCAGGGGGAACAATGCACGTAAGAGGTAATGTTTAAGCAGACGTCGGGGCATACCTTCCTTATCTTTTCGAACCCCTTTATCCACTCTTCCCACAAGAACGTATAGAACGCGAAGCCTTTTCCTTTCGCAATCGGATGATTGTGGTCTTTCCCTTTGCATATCATTTTAGAAAAACCGTCTATCTTGAAATAGGTCACGTTGTATTTTTCGCAGAATTCGCACATTCTGTCGCAAAGGTCGCTTATATATTTTTTGTCTGCCGTGCAGATATCTTTTGAGCGCCAGTTCACGTGATAACCTATTTTTTCGAGAAGCCGCGCGTATTTCACCGTCTGAGAGGTATATCCTCCCCTGGGTCCGAACCATACGCCGAACGTACTGTCGAAACCTTTCGTAAGTTCTGCTTCCTCATAAAATCCGTTCTTGAATTTGTCGTTGAACTGCCAGAACGCGGGCTTTTTATATTCCGTCCAGCCGTCGTCCACGACGTAGCAGTCGAGAGGTCTTAAGCCCGCTTCTTTAAACCCTTCGTAAACCTGAGTGAAAGAACCTTTTATTCTTTCGGGCGTTATATCCAGCATGTTGTCGTACCAGCTGTTGAACTGTATCCTGAATACCGACGGGCGCGCAAAGCTTTCGACGTAACCGAAGAAAGCCTTTCTCATCGCGTTGAAATTCGCGGCGAGACCCGCTCCGACTACCGCGGGAGGCAAAACGTATGCGCCGTCTTTGCCGACCTCGCTCATCGTCCTTCCCGTATGATATCTGCAATACGCCTCCCCTTTTTTTACCGAGTTTTCTCCGACGGGCGATTCGAGACCGAAAAACATATCGCCGATATAAAGGGGTTGTCCCAGTCTCGCAATTGCGGACGAAAGATAGGTCTTACCCGCGTCGGGCGCCTGCCATAAAAATCCGTCATTGCCGACTTTCAGACTTTCTACGGTTACGCTTTCAATAAAGATATCCTCTTTGCACGATATCTCTATAGTCTTAGCAAGTTCTCCGCTCTCTCTCGCGTCGTAAGCGACTTTTACGATTATCTTTCCGCTTTCGTCGCATACGGTATAGCCGTTTTCGGACTCTTCCTTCAAAACGGCTCCGCGCTCAGCAAAACACAGCTTCTTTCCTTTTTCCTTAAAGGAATAACGCAGATAAAAGCCCGCCGTTTCCGCGTTCAGTCTTTTTCCCGTAAGCAGGTTTACGAAATCCGCTCCCGCTATCCTTCCGTTTACGATACCGACCGTCTTTTCGACGGAAGGAGATCTGAATACAAGTTTTTTCATTTTCTTACCTCATCGAGAATTTTTTCCGCAAGTCCGTTCACGTAGTCGCAGAACGCGTCGTTCCTTTCGTCCGGATCCTGTTCCCAGACCAGAAGATCGGGAAGCGAAACCGCAAAATAATCTATCTTTACGTGCTTGCCCTTGTTAGCCGCCGCGTAAGACGCGAACGCGCGCGCTATCTTTTCCGCGCCCTCTTTGTCGCCCGGTTTTATCGCGGCTTTTGCGTATATCGTCCTCATTTCACACCCTCTCTACGTTTTCCGTTATGGCGTTTTCAGCAAAATTGACGTCTTTTATCTTTATCTTCTTGTCGGCGCGTACGCATACGATCTTTCCGTTTTGCCATCTGAAATCGACCGTGGCTCCGTTGACAACCGCGCCTCTCATCTCTCCGCCGTCTATCGTATCGAAGCAGGCGGGCAAAAGCGTAATTATGCCGTCGTTTTCGGATATGAGCAATTCGTTTATTCCCGCCACGAAGCCCATGTTTCCGTCTATCTGGAAATAGCAAGGCGGATGGAAATCGAATAGATTGTCCATAACAGACCGCGCGGTAAACGAACTTATCGCCTTTTTCGCCGTTTCCTTGTCCTTGAATCTTCCCGCGAGGCAGATCGCCCAGGCGGCGCTCCAGCCTATAGAGGAAGAAGAATTTTCAAGTCTGTATAAGAACAGTTCCTTTGCCCAGTCGTATTCCTTCGTGCCTTCTTTTACCACGTTTCCCGGATATACGCCGTAAAGAGGGGAAAAGTGTCTGTGTCCCTTTTCGCACGACATCCTTCCTCCCGCCCATTCCGAAAGACCGTTTTCAGCCCTTTCGTAAGGATAAAGCCTCGGCAACGCGGCGTTTATTTCTTCCTTTAATTTCTCGTCGGACGAACATTCGAGGCAGTTTGCAAAAGTCTGCCGTATCACCGACATTTCGTAAGCCGACGCTATTCCGACTGCCGATCTCCTGCCGTTTTCTATATATGCCGTTTCGGGCGACGTGGACGGACACGTGACCAGCCTGCCGTCGTATTCGCAAAGATAATCCAGGCAGAATTTAGCAGCTTCTTCTGTCACCGCGACAGCGTCGCCGTCGATCTCTCCCGAATTTTTCTTATGAGCGAAAGCCTCGTTGGCGAGCCACGCCCCGCAAAGAGGCGAATACATATAGCACGGGTCGCCTTTAACGGGCGAAGTATTGCGCCATATATCGACGTTGTGGTTGCAGCAGAAACCTCTCGCGCCGAAATTCGTCGCGGCGGTCTTTTTTCCTCTTTCCACGATCTCTTTTACGGCTCTGTAAAAAGGTTCCATGCACTCTTTGAGTCCGCAGCGGGTCGCGCCCCAGTAATTCATCTGAGCGTTTATGTTGGTCGTCAGATTGCTGCTCCACGGCGGGCGCACGCTTTCGTTCCACTGCCCCTGAAGATTGAGAGGCTGACTGTTTCTGCTGCCGCATACCGTCATGTATTTTCCGAAGTCGTACAGCAGGTTTATAAGCTCTGCGGAAGTATATCCCGACCTTGCGCGGTCGAGAAGTTTTTCAACGTCTCCGTCTCCTTCAGAAAGATAAAGCTTCTGTCTGCCGTATATCGCGCGATAGTCGCAGACGTGATCTCTCTCTATTTCGCTAAACGGCGCGGTCACGCCCGAAAGTTCTTCGACTGCCTTGTTACGCACGACGGCAACGTCCGTACACGGCATTTTGTCAAAGCCTCTGAAGCCCGTTTCCGTAACGGCGAAAATACGCACGTACGTTGCGCGACGGATGCTGAGTTTTTTGCCGTTATCCTTTATTTCTCCGTCCGTCTCAGCCCTTAGCGCGAGACAGAATGCGGACGCTTTTTTCTCATTATACCTCACGGGGAACAGCTTTGTCCTGAGATAGTTGGGAGCGGCATAGTCGGGCGCATTGCCGCTGACCGTCATCACGCCGTCTTTTGCTTCGACAACGTATCTCAAAACGGATTCAGCGCTTATTTCCGCCGTAAACTCCGCCTTGCTCTCTATCGAATAGACAGCCGCCTTATGCGGATAAGAAACGAAGGCTTTTCTTGTCACGACGTCGTCCGAGACCTCTATCACTCCGTTGTCAAGGTCGAGTTGTCTCAGATATCCCTTACCTTTGGGCGCGCGTATGCGTATCTTTAAGATCGCGAGCGGCATGAAAGCTTCGCTGTAATTTCCGTCCATTCTGCTCCGGACGAACGCTTCCGCGTTCTTCCCTTCGAATATAAATTTTCTCGCCTGATCCAGCGCTGAGCGCGCGCCTTCGTTGTCGTGATTTTTCGGATAACCCGACCACAACTCTGCGTCGTTGAACCACAGCTTTTCGACGCGTTCTCCGCCCGATACGACGAACGCCGTCTTTCCGTTGCCCGCAGGCAAAGACGAATACCAGTTGCGCGCGGGCTTACCGAATACGAGTTTGCTCATTTTACGACTCCTTTTTTAATGATAACGTTTGCGTACAAAGCTCCTTCTCCCGTCGCCAGTACGAATCTCGACTTTTTCGCCTGTTCGTAAAAATGAATCTTTCCAGTCTTTTTACCTTGACCGCCTCTCCCTCTTCTTCTTTAAGAATTTCCGTGTATGTGTCTGTTATCGCAGGATATTTGTCGCCCTTGCAATGCTGCATGTAAGCGACGTTCCACTCTGCGTAGGTGTCCGGCGGTATGAGTTTTATTATAGCTTCCAGAAGTTCGGCTCCGCCGTGACCGTCTGCTCTTATCACGTTGTCGCAGATGCCGTAACACGGGAAATTCCCGTCTGCTATCGTGAATTCGTCGCCGTGTCCCAGTTCGCAAAGCTCTGTTTTCAGCCCTTTCTTTGAGTCCCGCGTTGTCGCGTGAGCCGTCCGCAGATATCGTGCCCGAGGTCGGAGAGTCCAGCCCGCCTATGATATTGAGAAGCGTAGACTTGCCGCAACCGTTTTCGCCCGTAATAAGCACGAGCTCAGCGCCGTCGAATTCGAGATCGACGTTGTCGAGAGCTTTTACGCAAGCGTTTCTGTTGCGGTATTCTTTGGTTATTCCTTTAAGACTTATATTCATTTTCCCCTTACCTTTCCCTTTCCTTTCAAAGCGTATTAAACGAAAAGGGCTTTCCGTAAAAGCGAAACGCCGTCGCGATACGCTTATTCCGAAAAACCCTCCTTGATATTAAGATAACACAATACGCAAGTTGCGTCTATACAATTTTCTTTACATTTATGTAAACATTTTTTTACATTTCAACTTTATTCGATCAGATTACCGTTCCCGTCGTAAAGCATACAGGGCGTCGAAATAGTTTTCCAGTCGTCAGTATCCTTTCTGTACATTACGACAGCGCGCCAGTATTTAGACTCACCGTTGGTCGAAGCGGTCGTGCTGATTTCTTCGAAAATATTTAAGTCCTTAGTAAAATTATAAGTTTCAAGTTCCATATCTTCGTAATTAAACTGGAACTGGTCAGACGAAAACAAACCTACCATTACGTAAAGCTCGGTAAATCCCAACGTGAAATTGTTCCTCGCGGTAGCGGTGATGGTTCCGTTTCCGTTCCCTTTTATTATCAGACCGACTTCAACGTAAACACCTTTCGTTTCGATATCGTCTGAAACGACCAGGATCTCCGCTCCGTCAGCCTCTTCAGCAAAAACGGTGTTGATACCGCATGCAAGAGTAACGCAAAGAACTGTAAGCATTAAGATAACGCAGAGTTTTTTCTTCATTTTTTGTCCCTCCTAAAATTTAAATATCTGATCATGCCGTAAACGGCTGAACTCACTAAAACAACTCCTATAAGAAAAAACATGATAAGTTTTTCATAAATTCCCAACGAAAAAGCACAGCCTGTCGCAGTTTCGTCGCCTTGCAAAGAAAAAAGATACGATTTTACAACTACTTCCAGAATAAAAGCCAATGCACACAAGGCAAGCGTAACGATTACGGAAAGCAATACGATCTTCTTTTTGTTATTCTTCTTTTCCGCGCAAGGTATTGCCTCTTCCTCGCAAGCGGCGATCTCTTCGACCGCCCGCTCTTCTGCAGGCTCTTCCTCTGAACGCCTCTCGTTGCAAACATAAGGAACCGTGTCGGAAAATATATCTTCAAGCGATAAGGAAAATTCTTTTATGATATGAGTTATCTTATCTGCGGAAGGCAGACTTTTTCCCCTTTCCCAGTTGACGACCGTCTGACGGCTGACGCCGACGCGCTCAGCAAAACCTTCCTGCGATAAGCCCGATCTTAATCTTATGTTTTTCAGATTTATTCCTATCGCAACGCATTCGTCGCTGCAACCTGTGGTTTTTCTTCTCATTTCTTCCTTATCTTATGTGTTTTGATTACGTTAATATTTTACAATATTTATCCTTTGATTTCAAGCTTTATACGGCAATAACTTTATACTCGACCCTTTTCGACATGAGTTTTTTACTCGAACTGGGCATTGTATATCTCGCTGTAAAAACCGCCCCTTTCGAGAAGCTCTTTATGCCTTCCGCGCTCAACGATATCTCCGTCCTTTACAACGAGGATAAGATCCGCGTTCTTTATCGTAGAAAGCCTGTGCGCGATGACGAAACAGGTCTTGCCCTGCATAAGTCTGTCCATCGCGCCGCGTATCAGAAGCTCTGTACGCGTATCCACGTTGGACGTGGCTTCGTCAAGTATCAGCATATGCGCGGGCGACAGCATCGCGCGCGCTATCGTCATAAGCTGCTTCTGTCCTTTTGAAAGGTTTACGCCGCCGTCCGTGACGGGAGTGTCGTAGCCTTCTGGAAGCGCTTCTATAAAATCGGCTATATTCGCCTGTCGCGCCGCTTCCCTTATCTCTTCGTCCGTCGCCCCGTCCTTGCCGTAAGCAATGTTTTCCCTTATAGTGCCCTCGAAAAGCCACGTGTCCTGCAATACCATTGAGAACGCCGCGCGCAGACTGCTTCTGGTATATTCCTTTATGTCCTTGCCGTCAAGAGTTATCGTGCCGCCCTGCGGGTCGTAAAAGCGCATAAGAAGATTTACAAGAGTCGTCTTTCCCGCGCCCGTGGGTCCGACTATCGCGACGGTCTGCCCCGCCTTAGCTTCAAAAGACAGATCGCGGATTATCACCTTTTCGGGATCGTAACCGAACCTTACGTGCTGAAAAGAGACGTCCCCTTTCGGGTTTTCAAGTTCGTCTGTCGCTTTGTCGTCCGCTCCTTCGGGAAGCTCGTCTGTCAGCCTGAATACGCGCTCCGCCGCCGCTAAAGCCGACTGTATCTCGCTCATAATGTTGGCGTACTCGTTTATCGGTCCCGAAAACTTACGCGCATACAACAAAAACGACGATATGTCTCCCAGCATTATCATATTGAAAAGATACATAAGAGAACCCGCCGTGCTTATGAGCACCGTGCCGAAATTGTTGACGAAGTTTACGGACGGTCCTATAAGACTGCCGTAGTAGTCCGCCGCGTAGTAAGCGTCGACCGCCGTCTTGTTCTTATCCGCGAAATGCGCTATCATGTCGTCCTCTACGCCGTAAGCCTTTATCGTCTTTATGCCCGATATCATCTCTTCGGAATAGCCGTTGAGTTCTGCAAGCTTACCCGACCTCTTGCGGAAAAGCGGTCTTACCTGTCTGCTCCTCTGCACGGTTATGAATACTGAAAGAGGTATAGTTATCGCGAAAACGCCGAACAGCGCGGGCGATACCGCAAGCATGCCGATAAGCGCGCCGATGACCGTAACTATACCCGTAGCCGCCTGCAATATGTCGTTGGACAGCGAAGAGTTGACCGTGTCTATATCGTAAGATATGCGATTGATGAGGTCGCCCGCCTGCATCTTGTCCAGGTACCCGACGGGCAGCGCGAGTATCTTGTCGAACACGTCCTTTCTCATGCTCTTGATTATTTTCTGGCTCAGCTTTATCATCACGACGGAAAGCACATAGCTCAATATTCCGCTGACAACGTAGAAGATCGCCATCAGCGCGCAGTAGAATACGACCGCCTGAAAATCCACTCCCGTTTCGAGGTCGATGGCGTTTATCGCCTTGCCCGTGAGATAGGGACCCAGAAGCGCGAAAAGGTTGCTGCCCAGCATGAGTAAGAACGCGAGTATCACGCTGAACTTATAGCGCATGAAATATCCCGCAAGCCTCGCAATCACGGCGCGGCGGTTTTTCTTTTTAAGCTTTTCGTCAGTCATTTCCGCCGCCTCCTTCGCCCTGGGATTCGTATATCCTGCGGTAGACCTCGCAGGTCTTCATAAGCGTTTCGTCGTCGCCGAGACCCACCGCCTCGCCCTTGTCCAGCACGAGTATCTTGTCCGCGAAACGTACGGAACTTATCCTTTGCGCTATCATTATTATCGTGGTGTCGGGATAGTTCTCCCTTAAAGTCGCCCTGAGCGCCGCGTCCGTCTTATAGTCGAGAGCGCTCGAAGAGTCGTCGAGAACGAGTATTTCGGGATCTCCCGCCAACGCGCGGGCGATGAGAAGCCTCTGCTTCTGCCCGCCGCTGAAATTCGCGCCGCGCACGGTCAGCATGCTGTCATAACCTTCCTCAAGAGCTTCGACAAAGGGCGCCGCCTTAGCGCGGCTCGCCGCCTCTTTCATATCCTTATCGTCTATTTCGCGCTCGAATTTTATATTGTCTTTTACGCTCGCCGCCATAAGGAAATCGTTCTGAAGCACTACGCCGAACTTTTCGCGCAGCTCCTTTTCGTCGTATCCCTTTACGTTTATACCGTCGACGAGTATCCGTCCTTTGTCGCAATCGTAAAACCTCAGAAGAAGCGCGACAAGCGTGGTCTTGCCGCTGCCCGTCGCGCCGATAACGCCCAGGCTCTCCCCCTTTTTCAGCTCAAAACTCACGTTCTTAAGCGCGGGCGCGCCGTCGTAAGAAAAGGTCACGTTTTCGAATTTTACCGCTCCGCTTTTTTCGCCCTCTTCCGCTTTTGCCAGCGTTTCGTCCTTTATAAGCTCGTCGGGCATATTCAGCACGGCGCATATACGCTTTGAAGAAGCGCTCCCCTTGCTCACGTTTACGAAAATCCTGCTTATCGAGATCACGGCGTTAAGGATTATCGTGAAATAGGACGTGAACGCGATTATCTCGCCCACCTGCGCCAAACCCTTGCTCACCCTTATCGCGCCGACCAGCACTACGACCGTCATGCCCAGGTTGAGCACTACGCTCATTATCGGGTTGGTAACGCTCATGATAACGCCCGCCTTAGTCTCCTTTCCGACGACGTTTTCGTTTATCTTCGCAAAACCTTGCTTTTCGTATTCCGTGCGCGAAAGCGCCTTTATCACGCGTATGCCCGTATAGTCGTCGCGTACCTTTCTGACCATCGTATCGACCGCCCTCTGAAGGTCGGTATAAAGAGTGATACCCTTTGACGATACGAATATCACTACCACGGTAAGAAAGGGCACTACCGCGAGAAGCACGAGCGCAAGCACGGGTTCTACGCTGAAAGTCAGCGCGACCCCGCCTACGAGAAGTATCGGCACGCGCACGCCCAGTCGCTGTATCATTCCTATCATATTGTGCACGTTGTAGGTGTCCGACGAAAGCCTCGATACCAGGGACGGCACGGTGACTTTGTCCGTCTGACTCGCCGAAAGATAAAGAGTGGACGTGAACAGATCGTTTCTTATCACCTCAGTCGTATCCCTCGCGACGCGCGAAGCCATACGGTTAGCGATAACGTTTCCTCCCCAGGCTATCACGGCGAATGCGAGCATTGCGACGCCCCACAGCGACAGCTGCAATACGCTGCCCGTCGGCGCGACGTCGTCTATCATATACGCCATTATCATCGGCAGAAAAAGCTCCGCGACCGTGCCGAAAGACTTTATAGCCAGCCCGACCGCCATTCGCTTTTTATGCGCCGACAGATACCCTCCGAGACTCTTCATCTGCCTTCCTCCGACCTCTTATCCTCTCTTTCTATTATCCTCTTCGCGTTTTCCGCAAGCAGCGCGGAATATCTCTCCACCGCCGCTCTTTCTTCCTCGCTCAGTCCGCTCTGTATAAGCTCTTTCCACTCTTCCGTTATCCTGTCTATCTCTTTGAGCGCGGCTTTCGCCTTTTCGGTCGGATAGACCAGAAGATTGCGTTTGTCGTCGGGGTCGGTCTTTCTTACGACGAATCCCTTTTCTTCGAGACTTCCCAGCTGACGGGCAACGTTGCTCTTGTGTACGAATATGAGCTTGCTCAGCCCTTCCTGCGTTATTCCGGGATGAGCGCATACGTTGACGATATAAGAATCCTGATAACTGCCTATCCCCAGCGCTTCGTACCTCGCTGTGCGGTACAGATTCCCGCACCGCCATATCTCTCCCGTATATCTGATAAAATCCGTCATGTTCCCTCCTGCCGACTTCGCGCGGAAACAAACTCCCCGCGGTTTTTTGTCCTGCCTTTACCGTTATTAAACGTTGCGGACGCAACGGTTGCGCCTGCAACTATATTGTATGCGCGTTCCGCCGATTTGTCAACCCGATATATATAAAGCAATAAAATTCCGTCCGCGCACCGCTTTCGTTCTTCCCGACCGTGTACCGATTACGCTCTTTTCCGCCTGCCGTACGGTTGCAGACCCGCGCTTTTTATAAACAATGTTTTTATTTGCACGTTTTTTTGCTTGCAAAGAGCGGTCATATGAGTAATATAGAGCGCGGGTTTGACATATCGCGCGCGTTGTTTTATAATATCCGTGTACATTAACAGGCTTTGACGTAAATTTTCATACGGGCTAAGCGCAAAGGAGTGTTATGCTCAATATCATACCGCAGGTCAGATCCTGCACTGTTTACGGCGGCGACGTCGCGATGGAAAGACAGCCGAAAATAGTTTGCTGCGAAGGCGCAGAATTCTGCGATCCTTTGGCGAGAAAACTTTTTCAGAATATCTGTCCTTCCATTAAACCCGATACCGAAAACGCGAAAGTCACCGTTTCTTTCACTAAAGACGAAAATATCCCCGAGGAAGGCTACCGCCTCGACGCCAACGGAGACGAGATAAAAATCGAAGCGAGCGGCGAAAAAGGCTGGATCTACGCGCTTATCACGTTAAGACAGATAATGAAGGCGGACAACGAAGGAAAACCCTTCCTTCTCGAATGCCCCTGCTGCCGCATAGAGGACGCGCCCAGATACCGTTACCGCGGTTTCATGCTGGACGAAGCGCGCAATTTCCTGGGCGAGGACACCGTTAAACGCGTGCTCGGCCTTATGAGTTTTTACAAGCTCAACGTTCTGCACTGGCACCTTTCCGACGACCAGGGTTACCGCATAGAAAGCAAGAAATTCCCCGATCTCAACCGCATAGCTTCAAGGAGAAACGACACTCAGGTCGGCGGTTTTTCGTCCAATAAGTTCGCGGGCTGCAAACACGAAGGCTACTACTCTCAGAGTCAGATAAGAAAAATAATCGCTTTCGCGAAAGAACGCAATATCGATGTTCAGCCGGAGATCGACCTGCCCGGACATATCAGCGCGCTTACTGCCGCTTTCCCCGACATATCCTGTTCAGGCGAAAGCCACAGCGTTCCGACGACTTTCGACAACTTCGCGGGCGCTTTCTGCGCAGGATCAGAAAAGGCGTGGGAAGTGATCTTCTCCCTTCTCGACGAGATATGCGAAATCTTTGAAAGCAAATACGTACATATCGGCGGCGACGTCTTCGATTTTTCAGACTGGAAAACCTGTCCCGAATGTAAAAAAGTCGCTGAAAAAAACGGCATAAAAGACGAACAGGGTCTGCTCGCCTACGCCCTCAACAGAATAATAGATCACCTGGATAAAAAAGGCAAAGTCGCCGTCGTCCGCACAAGCGAATTCATAGACGGTATAGACAAGCGCGCGGTGCTTCATCTGTTCAAGAATCTGCCGTCGGCTACGCTGGACAAGTTCGCCGCGGAAGGCAGAAAATTCATCGTTTCGCCTCACCACCTCTGCTCTTTCGACGTACCTTACGTCATGACCCCGATAAAAAATCTTTACGCGTTCGAACCCGTCTCTCACCTGGGCAAAAACGCGGACAAGGCGGAGATACTGGGCGTGGAAGGTCTGCTGTGGGGAGAGTGGGTATACGACCTGCAAAAGGTAGAATTCAACTCTCTGCCCCGTATGTGCGCCCTCGGCGAAACGGGCTGGTCTCCAAAGGAAACGCGCGATTATTCCTCTTTCGCAAAGCGTTGGCAGGAAAACCGCAAAATACTCGATATCGTCGGCGCGAACTGGGCTTCAGACAAGCTCGCGAGAGGAAATCTGCTGTTCAGAAGCCGCGATATATTTATCTGGAAAACCGCCGATCAGTACGGCGAAGTCAGGAGAAATAAAAAATGATAACCCTTGTTAACGTGCGCCCTCTGTCGGGCGGAAAGTTCCTTCCCGTATGCAACGTCACCCTTTCGGACGACGGAAAGATCGTCGCGATAGGCTCTCAGACGGATGGCAAAACCATGGATTTCGGCGGTGCTCCCTGCGCCGCAGGCTATATCGACGTGCATACCCACGGCGGCTACGGCAAAGACTGCATGGAGCCGACCTACGAGTGTATCGACACGATAGCGCGTTACCACCTGGAGACGGGCATAACCGCGTTCTGTCCTACCACGATGACCGCTTCACCCGAAGATATCAACAAGGCGGTCGATAATATAAGAAAATACGACAGCCGTTATGCGCGCATCCTCGGCGTTCACCTCGAAGGTCCGTACCTTTCACAGAAAGCGGCGGGCGCTCATCCGCCTCACCTGCTCATTTCTCCTCTCGACGACGACTCTTTCGTCAGAGACAACCTGGACGTCGTGAAGAGAGTCACAATCGCTCCCAACGTGCGCGGAAGCGCGGAGTTTACCGCGAAATACAGCAAAAAGGGCGTGCAGATCTCTATCGGTCACGACAACGCTATCGACGACGAGATATACGCGTGCATAGACGCGGGCGCGACCAGCGTTACCCATATGTACAACTGCACTTCCCGTCCGACCCGCCGCGACAATCCCAAAAAACACCTGGGACTTACGGAAGTCGGTCTCATCGACGACCGCCTTACTACCGAAATAATCGCGGACGACAGACACGTTGCGAATACCCTGTTCAGAATGATATACAAGCTCAAAGGCTTCCGCAGGATTTGCTTAGTATCCGATTCTCTCAGCGTTGCGGGTATGCCCGCGGGCGACTACTATATCGGCGCGGGAGACAGCAAACAGTCGATACGCGTAGAGGACGGCGTAGCCGTACTTCCTTCAGAAAACACTTACGCGGGTTCCGTAACCCCCGTTTCTAAAATGGTGCCAAACCTCATAGGCTGCGGCATCGCCCCCGCTCACGCTATTTATATGGCGACAAAAGTTCCCGCAAAACTCATAGGTCTCAAAAAGATGGGCGATATAAAGGTGGGCAATTTCGCGGATATAAACGTGCTCGACAACGACTACCGCGTAAAAGCAACCTTCCTCAACGGCAAACCCGTGTGACGGGAGCATTAGTCGGCTATCGGCGGTGTGACCGCATCAATAGTCGGCTGTCGCAAGTTGTAACTTGATACAATACGCGAAGCTATACGGCAGTCGCCCCGCGACCCCGTGTGACGGGGAGCATTAGTCGGCTATCGCTTGTTGATACTTGTTACATTACGCGAAGCCTGCACTGCTGCCGCCACGCGGCTGTGACCGCGGCATTAGTCAGCTATCGGCGGTGTGACCGCATCAATAGTCGGCTGTCGTAAGTTGTAACTTGATACAATACGCGAAGCTATACGGCAATCGACCCGCGACCCCGTGTGACGGGGAGCATTAGTCGGCTATCGCTTGTTGATACTTGTTACATTACGCGAAGCCTGCA
>DVNX01000046.1 GCA_018714045.1 Candidatus Ornithoclostridium faecavium | reverse complement strand
TGTTGATACAAGGCAAATGCCGCAGGTAATATTAAACATATTATCAAAGCATTTAACGCAGTAGCTACGTAAATTTGCCGCTTTAAACCTTGTTCGTATTATTCTGGTCTGGTATAGCAAAGAGGCGAGGCGGGTAATCGTATCGAGGTCGTTTATATCGGCTTTTCTTATCATCGTTTTATTGATATTTCGCGCCTTTTCTGCGCGCTTTCATCTCTTTGCGGGGCGGCTTGACGAGTTTTATTTCGTCCTTGTCCGCGAGGAGCTGTTCTATGTACTGGCGGGCGTATTCGAAAAAGAGCGCGCTGGTCGGGCGGCGGTAATGCCACAAGTGGAAGCAGTGTTCGCCCGCGCCTTTCGCACGGTAGACCAGGTGAGGTATCTTGTATTCGTCCAGCTTATCGAGGACGAGTTTTTCGTTGCCGCCGACGAAAGCGTCGAAACGCGCGTAGGTTATGAAAACGTTTTTCGGGAAATTTTCGGTTATGAAATCGGACGGACGGAGCAGGTCGAAATCGGGGAATTCTCTCAAATGCTTTCTGCCGTAACCCGTCATCTCCACCCACATTTTGTTCGAGAGCGGATTTTTAGCCATGCCTTCGGGGTCGTACGCGCCGCATACGAGCAGACCGCCTTTGAAAGGGAGAGGCTCTTTTTCGATCTTAAGTCTTTTCAGCAGTTCGGGGTTGCTCTGCGCCGCCAGCATGAGGCAGGCGAGCTGACCGCCCGCGCTGTCGCCCGTTATGAACATATTGCTCAGATCGAGGTCGTATTTTTCCGCATTATCGCGCACCCATTCGAGCGCTTTGTAAAGATGAGTCACGCAGGCGGGGTACTTGAATTTCGGGCTGAGACCGTAGTTGGGGCATACGACGAAAAGCCCCATATCCGCAAAAGCCTTGTTTAACCCGCGGCGCCAGTACTTGTCGCCCGTTATCCAGCCGCCGCCGTGCACGTCGAACAGGACGGGCAGTTTTTTGCCGTCGCGGGGCGGGTAGTAGACGTCCAGTTTACAGGTTTCGGGATCGGAAGCGTCGTAGACGATATCTTTTTCCGCAGTTATTTTGTTGACCGTCTTTACGCGGTTTGTCATCACGTCCTTGAACGCGTCGTCAAAGTCGAAAGCTATTTTTGCGATATTCACGGTAACTCCTCCTTATACAGAACAAAGGTATTTACTTTGTTTGGCGGCATTTAAGTCGATTTTTTAAAAGGGCATACGACGGGGTCGCGGGGCGACTGCCGTATAGGCTTCGCGTAATATAATAAGCTACAACCCGCGACAGCAGACTATTGATGCGGTCACAGCCGCGTGGCGGCAGCAGTGCAGGCTTCGCATTTCGTAACAAGCATCAACAAGCGATAGCCGACTAATGTCGCGGTCACAGCCGCGTGGCGGCAACAGTGCAGGCTTCGCATTTCGTAACAAGTATCAACAAGCGATAGCCGACTAATGCCCCCCGTCACACGGGGTAAACAAAAAGCGGACGGTTTCCCGTCCGCGTTCTTGCTTGAAAAGATATGTTATTTCGCGTATTCTACGCGCCTTACTTCTCTTATCACGTTTACTTTGATTTGTCCCGGATACTCCAGTTCTGCTTCCAGCTTCTTCGCGATCTCTTTCGCCATGAACATGGTCTTTGAGTCATCGACTTCTTCAGGCTTAACGATTACTCTTATCTCTCTGCCTGCCTGGATCGCGTACGACGTTTCTACGCCGTCGAACGAATTGGCGAGACTTTCGAGTTTTTCAAGTCTCTTGACGTAATTTTCAAGAGATTCTCTTCTCGCACCGGGTCTTGCACCCGATACAGAGTCAGCCGCCTGTACGATTATCGCTTCGAGCGTCTGCGGTTCTACGTCGCCGTGGTGAGCTTCTATCGCGTGAATTACCGCGCGGCTCTCCTTGAATTTCTTAGCAAGTTCTACGCCGATAGTAACGTGAGTGCCTTCGAATTCGTGGTCGACGGATTTACCTATGTCGTGGAGAAGTCCCGCTCTCTTCGCTACTTTGACGTCCGCGCCGAGTTCAGATGCCATCATACCCGCGAGGAAACAAACTTCGAGGGAGTGATTGAGCACGTTCTGACCGTAGCTGGTGCGGTATTTGAGCCTGCCGAGAAGCTTTATGAGCTCAGGATGCAGACCGTATATATTCGCGTCGAAAGCGGCGTTTTCGCCCGCTTCTTTTATCTCTGCGTCCATTTCTTTCTTGACCTTTTCGACCGTCTCCTCTATCCTTGCGGGATGGATCCTGCCGTCGGATACGAGTTTCTCTATCGTGAGTCTCGCTATCTCGCGTCTTACGGGGTCAAAGCCCGAAATGGTAACTACGTCCGGAGTGTCGTCAATGATAAGGTCTACGCCCGTGCAATTTTCTATCGAACGGATGTTTCTTCCGACCCTGCCGATAAGCCTTCCTTTCATATCTTCGTTGGGCAGCGATACGACGGATACAGCTATTTCGGAAGCGTGGTCAACCGCGCATCTCTGGAGCGCGAGACCGACTATGTTTCTCGCCTTTTTGTCGGCGTCTTCCTTAGCCTGCTGCTCTATCTCTCTGACTTTTACTTCTGCGTCCTTTCTCGCCTCGTCGATCATTTCATCCATCAAGATGTCTTTCGCCTCGCTCTGGGTCATGCCTGAAACCTTTTCCAGTTCCTGCACCATAGCCGCGTGAGCGTTCTTGACTTCGTTTTCGAGCTGTTCCACTTCCGCTTCTTTCTGCTCTACCTGCTTCTTCTTTTCGTCGATGAGGTCGGATTTTTTATCTATCGCGAGTTCGCGCTTTACAAGCTGGTCTTCACGTTGAGAAAGTCTCTGTTCCGTTCTGGACAATTCAGCCTTTTTCTCGCGCGTCTCTCTGTCCAATTCCTGACGCAATCTTTGCTGCTCTTCCTTTGCTTCGACCTTTGCTTCTTTGAGGAAAGTCTTTGCTTCGATCTGTGACTCTTCTTTCAGCTTATCGCATTCGTGCTTTACGCTGCCGACCGTGCGACGCGCATAAAATCTGTACACTACCAAACCGATCGCAACTCCGACGACAGCTGCAGCTATTGCTATCACAGCCGCTATTCCGCCGGAAATTCCCGCCCCAAGGAGTAAGGTCAAGCCTATGTTACTGCTTAACATTTAAACCTCCTGTTATTCAATTTTTAAGTTTCGTTTACCCGAACACGTCGGGGTATTGTCTTATTATAACCTTATTTTGCGCGCGTTGTCAATGTAAATCGGGATTTTTGACT
>DVNX01000045.1 GCA_018714045.1 Candidatus Ornithoclostridium faecavium | reverse complement strand
CGACGGGCGGTACTCTGAAAGCCCTTCAGGTGGCGGGTATAGAAGCGGTCGATATCAGTTCCGTTACCGGCTTCCCCGAATGTCTCGACGGCAGAGTAAAGACCCTGCACCCCAACGTGCACGCGGGACTTCTGGCGATGAGAAGCAATAAGGAGCATATGGACTTCCTCAAGAAGATGAACATAACTCCGATAGATATCGTCGTCGTCAACCTCTATCCGTTCAAGCAGACCATATCCAAACCCGGCGTAGAACTCGCAGAGGCGGTCGAAAACATAGATATCGGCGGTCCTACGATGCTGAGAAGCGCGGCTAAGAACTACCAGGACGTCGCGGTCATCGTCGATCCTAAGGACTACGCGACCGTTCTCGACGAACTCGCAAACGGCGGCGTTACCAGAGAGACCAAGTTCCGTCTTATGTACAAGGTATATCAGCATACCTCCTATTACGATACCCTTATCGCCAACTATCTCAGACAGAAGCAGGGCATTGAGTTCCCCGATCAGCTCACCCTCGCGTTCGACAAGGCGCAGGATATGAGATACGGCGAAAATCCGCGCCAGCACGCGGTATTCTATAAGGAGCCTTTCCCCGTCGCGGGTTCTCTCGCTTGCGCAGAGCAGCTGCACGGCAAAGAGCTTTCTTATAATAACATAAACGACACCAACGGCGCTCTCGACCTTCTGAGAGAGTTCGACGAGCCGACCGTAGTCGCGGTAAAGCACGCAAATCCGTGCGGAGTAGCTACCGCGGCAACTATAAGCGAAGCGTACAAGAAGGCTTACGATGCAGATCCGACCTCTATCTTCGGCGGCATTGTCGCGGCTAACAGAGAGATAGACAAAGAGACCGCTGAGATGATACACTCGATATTCATCGAGATAGTCGTCGCTCCGTCTTTCAGCAAGGAAGCTCTTGAGATACTTTCTCAGAAAGCTAACATAAGACTTCTCAAGCTGCCGACCATAAACGCGCCTATCCCCGAAAACTGCTACGATATGAAAAAGGTCCTCGGCGGACTTCTCGTTCAGCAGTACGACAGAATGGTCGTAGATATGGCTCAGGTCAGGACAGTTACTAAGAAAGAGCCGACAAAGAAGCAGATGGACGACATGGTATTCGCGATGAAGGTCGTAAAGCACACTAAGTCCAACGCTATCGTCATCGCGAGAGACGGCGTTATCCTCGGCATAGGTTGCGGACAGGTCAACCGCATAAGAGCGACTGAGCAGGCTATCGCTCACTCCCTCGTGGATACGAAGGGCGCGGTTCTCGCAAGCGATGCGTTCTTCCCGTTCGACGACTGCGCGAGAGCGGCGGCTAAGGCGGGCATTACCGCTATCATGCAGCCGGGCGGAAGCATAAAAGACCAGCTGAGTATCGACGCATGTGACGAAAACGGCGTGGCGATGGTATTCACCGGCGACAGACATTTCAAACATTGACGGAGGGCGTAATGAACAGCGTACTCGTTATAGGAGGCGGCGGCAGAGAACACGCTATCTGCCATTCGCTTTCAAAAAGTCCCAAGGTGGACAAAATATACTGCCTTCCCGGCAACGCGGGCATATCCGAGATAGCGGAATGCGCTCCCGTTTCCGCGACCGATTTCGACGGCATACTCGCGTTTATCAAGGCGCACGACGATATAAAAATGACAGTCGTCGCGCCCGACGATCCGCTCGCGCTTGGTCTCGTCGATCTTCTCGAAAGCAACGGATACCGCGCATTCGGACCGCGTAAAAACGCCGCTATAATCGAAGCGTCAAAGGCTTTCAGCAAGGCGCTTATGAAAAAATACGGTATTCCTACCGCCGCATACGAAGAATTCGTCGACGTAGACAAGGCAAAGGAATACGCGAAAAAGCAGTCCTATCCGCTGGTAGTCAAGGCGGACGGTCTCGCTCTCGGCAAAGGCGTTATCATTTGTCAGAATGTCGAAGAAGCAATGACCGCGCTCGACGAGATGATGGTCGGCAAGAAATTCAAGGACGCGGGCAATAAGGTAATAATAGAAGAATTCATGGTCGGCAAAGAGGTTTCTATCTTAAGCTTTACCGACGGCAAGACGATAGTGCCGATGGTTTCTTCTCAGGATCATAAACGCGCGCACGACAACGACGAAGGACTGAATACGGGCGGCATGGGCACGTTCTCTCCGTCCAAAGCGTACACGAAAGAGCACGAAAAAGAGACGATGGAAAAGATAATCCTGCCTACCATGCACGCTATGAACGCGGAAGGCAGAACCTTTAAAGGCGTACTTTATTTCGGACTTATGATCACGGATAAAGGCGTTAAAGTCGTCGAATACAACGCACGTTTCGGCGACCCCGAAACGCAGGTCGTTCTTCCGCGCCTCAAAACCGATCTTTACGAGATATTCGACGCGATAATAGACGAAAGACTTTCAGATATAAATATCGAATGGGACGACAGCGCCGCGGTATGCGTTATAATCGCTTCGGGCGGTTATCCCGAAAGTTACAAAAAGGGCGTGCCGATAACGATAGGCGACCTCGATAAGGATATCGTGCTGTACCATGCGGGCACCGCATTCAAAGACGGCAGGCTCGTGACCAGCGGCGGCAGAGTCATCGGCGTTACCGCTAAGGGCAAGGATATCGACGAAGCGCGCGCGAAAGCGTACGCCAACGTGGATAAGGTAGCTTTCGAGGGCGCGTTCTACCGCAGAGACATAGGCATTAAGAAATAAACGAGAGGACAAAATGGTAAAGAGAATTTTTGTTGAGAAAAAGAGCGGCTACGACGTGAGCGCGCAAAAGGTCAGATCGGACGTAAACAACGTTCTCGGCATCGCCGCGGACGGCGTCAGAGTGTTTATCCGCTACGACGTAGAAGGACTTGAAAAGGATATCTTCGACCAGGCGAAAACGACTATTTTCAGCGAGCCGCCCGTAGACGATATCTATGAGGACGCGCTTCCCGCGCTTGACGGGTACAAAGTTTTCGTGACCGAATATCTTCCCGGTCAGTACGACCAGAGAGCGGACAGCGCGATGCAGTGCGTTCAGCTGCTTTCCATGGGCAAAAGACCGCTTATCAAGTGCGCTACCGTTTATGCCGTAAAGGGCGTGGACGACGAAAAGCTTAATAAGATAAAGCATTTCCTTATCAACCCCGTAGAGAGCAGAGAGGGCGATTTTGTCCTTCCCGAAACGCTCGAAAGCAAAGTCGAACTCAATCTTACCGTTCCGACTATCGACGGATTTATCGGAATGAGCGATAAGGAAATAGCGGATTATCACGCAAGCAAGGGCTTTGCGATGAGCGTTGAAGATCTTATCTTCGTCCGCGATTATTTCAAGGGCGAGAACAGAAACCCGTCCGAAACGGAAGTAAAGGTCATAGATACCTACTGGTCGGATCACTGCCGTCACACGACTTTCGCGACGGAGATAACTGATATAAAACTCAGATCGGACAATCCGCACGTACAGGAAGCACTCGGCGAATACGAGGCTCTTTTCAAAGACCTTTACAAGACGAGACCCGATAAGTACAGATGCCTTATGGATATCGCGACTATCGCGGTCAAGGAGCTGAAGAGAAGAGGAAAGCTCGACAATCTCGACGTCAGCGACGAGATCAACGCATGCTCCGTACGCGTAAACGTTGACGTTGACGGCAAGGACGAAGAGTGGCTTATAATGTTCAAAAACGAAACGCACAACCACCCGACGGAAATAGAGCCGTTCGGCGGTGCGGCTACCTGCCTCGGCGGCGCGATAAGAGACCCTCTCAGCGGCAGAACGTTCGTTTACCAGGCAATGCGCGTTACGGGTTGCGCAGATCCCAGAGAACCTATCGAAAAGACTTTGAAAGGAAAGCTTCCTCAGCGCGTTATAACCAAGACCGCGGCGGCGGGCTATTCCAGCTACGGCAACCAGATAGGTCTCGCTACGGGTCAGGTAAGCGAAATGTATCACGAAGGATACAAGGCTAAGAGACTTGAAACGGGTTACGTCATCGCGGGCGCTCCTGCGGCTAACGTCGTCAGAAGAAAACCCGTAGAGGGCGATATCATCGTTCTTCTGGGCGGAGATACGGGAAGAGACGGCTGCGGCGGCGCGACGGGTTCGTCAAAGGCTCATACCGAAAAGTCGGTAGAGGTCTGCGGCGCAGAAGTGCAGAAGGGCAATCCCCCGACAGAACGCAAGATACAGAGACTGTTCAGAAATCCCGAAGTCAGCAGACTTATCGTAAAGTGCAACGACTTCGGCGCGGGCGGCGTTTCTGTCGCTATCGGCGAACTTGCTGACAGCCTGGATATATTCCTCGATAAAGTACCCAAGAAATACGAGGGCTTGTCGGGCACAGAACTGGCTATCTCTGAATCTCAGGAGAGAATGGCGGTCGTTCTCGATAAAAACGACGTGGATAAATTCATCGCGGCGGCGAAAGAGGAAAACCTCGGTGCGACGGCTGTCGCGGTCGTTACGGACAACGGCAGAATGAGAATGTACTTTGCGGGCAACTGCATAGTAGATCTTAAACGCGCCTTCCTCGACACCAACGGCGTAAAGCAGAAACAGGACGCAGAAATAGAAGAGACCACAGCGACTTATCTCGATAAGGCGAACACGGAGACGGAAAAATCCTTCCTTGCGGGCGACGTCAAAGGCGCAGTTCTGAACGAACTTTCAAGGCTCAACGTATGTTCTCAGAAGGGTCTCGGCGAAATGTTTGACAGCACGATAGGCGCGCGCACCGTGCTCATGCCTTTCGGCGGAAAGTATCAGCTTACCCCGTCCGTAGTCATGGCGGCGAAGCCTCCCGTCAAAGGAAGAACGGACACCGTTACGGTAAGCGCGTACGCTTGCAATCCGCATCTTATGAGTCAGTCTCCGTTTACTGGCGCGGTCTATTCTATAGTCACCTCGCTCAGCAAGCTGGTGGCGAGCGGCGTAAGACAGCAGACGGTAAGACTTTCGCTCCAGGAATTCTTTAAGAGACTCAATAAAGATCCCAAGCGTTGGGGACAGCCTCTTTCCGCGCTCCTCGGCGCGCTGTACGCTCAGCTTCACCTCGGAGTCGGAGCTATCGGCGGCAAGGACAGCATGAGCGGCACTTTCGAGCATATCGACGTTCCGCCCACTCTTATCAGCTTTGCTATGGGTATTTCAAAGGCAAGCAAACTTATATCCAATACCGTCGTTGAGGATAAAAAGGCGGATAAGATATACGTTATCTCTCTGCCGAGAGACGAATACAATATGCCCGAGTTCGATAAGGTAGTCAAGCTGTACGACGTTATGGCTGACGCTATCGAGAAGGGTCTCGTCAAGTCGTGCAACGTAGTAGAGGAAGGCGGTGCAGTCGCGGCGGTACTCAAAGGCTGCCTCGGCAATAAAGTCGGCGTGGATATCGAAGAACTCGACGAAGAAATGTTCGCTCCGCGTATGGGCGACTTTACCGTTCAATGCGAAAATGCGGACTTTGCGGCTGAATTCGAGCCGAGGCTCATAGCTACGCTCAACAATACGCATACCGCTAATATCTGCGGCACGGCTATAAAGTGCGACGAGATGATAAAGGCGTTCGAAGGAACTCTCGAAAGCATATTCCCGACGACTGCTCCCGCGAGCGGTAACGTAGGAAACCTTATCTGCTGCGCGAGAAAGCCCGAGCGTACTCCTCAGCATATCGTAAGACCCACCGTTCTTATCCCTGTGTTCCCCGGTACGAACTGCGAAGACGATACCGCGAGAGCGTTTGAAAGAGCGGGCGCGAAAGCGGAGATATTCATCATAAGAAACCAGAGCGCGGCTGATATCGAAGAGAGCGTGAAAGCGCTTGCCGCTGCGATAAGCAAAGCTCAGATACTCGCGTTCCCCGGCGGTTTCAGCGGCGGCGACGAACCTGACGGAAGCGGTAAATTCATCGCGACGACTTTCCGCAATCCCGCTATCCGCGACGCGGTCATGGAACTTCTGTACAAGAGAGACGGCTTAGCCCTGGGTATATGCAACGGCTTCCAGGCTCTCGTCAAACTGGGTCTCGTGCCTTACGGCGATATAAGAGAGCAGAAGGCTGAAGCGCCGACGCTTACGTTCAATAACATATCCCGCCACGTTTCGACGATAGTAAGAGTCAGAGTCGCGACCAACAAATCCCCGTGGCTTTCTTCCGTCAAGGTGGACGACGTGTTCAGCGTACCCGTCAGCCACGGCGAAGGCAGATTCGTAGCTTCTCCCGAAGAACTCGAAAAACTTATCAAGGCGGGGCAGGTCGCTACTCAGTACGTAGATAACAACAACCTCGCCACCATGGTCAGCCCGTTCAACCCCAACGGCAGTATGTACGGCATCGAGGGCATAATCTCGCCCGACGGCAGAGTACTCGGCAAGATGGGTCATGCGGAAAGACTTGACGACAACCTCTATAAGAACGTCGAAGGCAACTACGATATGAAGCTGTTCGAAAGCGGCGTGAAGTATTTTCAGTAATTGAAAGATAACGATAAGGTTAAAGGGAGCGCAATTTTGCGCTCCTTTTGCTATACCAGACCAGAATAATAC
>DVNX01000044.1 GCA_018714045.1 Candidatus Ornithoclostridium faecavium | reverse complement strand
ACGCTTAGCGATAGCCGACTAATGTTCCCCGTCACACGGGGTCACGGGGCGACAGCCAAGTCGGCTTCGCGGCAACGGGGTTGCCAGCCGGGTCGGCTTAGCTGAGCGTAAAAGATAACATAAAGGCGTTTCGAATAATTGACATAAGTATCTTGTTATGCTAGACTAACAACCGGTGAGGGAGTAGTCGGCGAAACTCTCGTTATAAGTCAACATACTTGTCTTTCGGGGCATGGCTTATATTAAATGGCAAGACTCACACATAGCACACCCGTACTATGTGTGATTTTTTATTGCACGGTACGAAAGAGAGGGATTATGTCAATTTGGGATATCATCGTGATAGCTTTCGGAGTGTCGGCGGACGCTTTCGCGGTCTCCATGTGCAAAGGCGTGGAGATGAAGAAATTCATCTGGAAATACGCGCTCCTCATCGCCCTTTTCTTCGGCGGTTTTCAGATGCTCATGCCCGTTATCGGCTGGGCGGCAGGCTCGCTGTTTGAAAAATACATCACCGCTTTCGATCACTGGATTGCGTTCGGGCTTCTTCTGCTTCTCGGCGGTAAAATGGTCTACGACGGCATATTCGATAAGGAAAAGGAAGGGGAGGAGAAAGAGGACAAGCCTCTTAAACTC
Source organism: Candidatus Ornithoclostridium faecavium (assembly GCA_018714045.1). Taxonomy (GTDB): domain Bacteria; phylum Bacillota; class Clostridia; order Christensenellales; family UBA3700; genus Ornithoclostridium; species Ornithoclostridium faecavium. The sequence goes on along the minus strand of DVNX01000044.1, from coordinate 5,751 downwards.
GGCTTCGTGACCTTGCTTATTATGGCGGTCGCTACCAGTATAGACGCGCTCGCGGTAGGAGTTACCTTCGCATTCCTTAAAGTCAACGTATGGCTCGCCGTCTCGATAATCGGCGCAACGACTTTTACGTGCAGCCTTATAGGCGTCGGCATAGGCGTAAAGGTAGGGGATAAGTTCAAGAACAAAGCTGAGATACTTGGCGGAGTTATATTAATACTTCTCGGCGTGAAGATACTCCTTGAACACCTCGGAGTGATAAGTTTCTGACGGAGAGGGGAAAACGATAATAATATCAACAGTATTGAAAACGAGCGGAGATCTTCAAACGTCTCCGCTCGTGATATATTTAATTAACTGAAAATCATTTTAATTTTTTGAAGAGACAGGCGCTCCAAAAATCCATCCCGAGTTCGTTCACGTAAAAATGAAGGATTGCACGGAAATTTTTGGTTGCCGTACAAAGCATGATAAGGCTCACGTCGGACGAAACTGCCTTTTCGGCATACTTAAACAACTTCTTGCCGATCCCGCAATTGCGGTATTGCGGTTTAACGTACAACTCGTCGATCTCGAAATATTCGGTTCCCGCTTTATAAACACAGGTGTCTTGTCCGGCTGTTATGTTATGTCAAAATAAATATCCGCAGATCAGATCGCCGTCAGTCGCAACGAATATCCTTTTTCCTTTGAATTCATCCGAATCGTTTTTTCGATATCCGTAACAAGAATTTTCTTGCTCCCAATCTTCTGAAAGCGCGATCAATTCAGCCGCGACGGATTTGGAAAGTTCGATTTCTTTTATAAGCATAATTTTCACCGAATTTTTATAAATTTTTGTGCCCGTGTTCATTAAAAGCTGTTTTTCCGTTCAGCTCCTCGGTCTCACGCTTATCTCTCCGCAGGAAAGATGACGTTTTTCTTTCCTTCCGTCCTCTGCGATGATAAGCGCGCCGTTGTCGTCTAACTCTTCGACGATACCGCTTTTTGCTTCTCTGTCTATTTCGTAATCGACGCGTGCGCCCAGTACGAAACAATGCTTGCGGTAATAGTCCATATAGCTCTTGTCTGTAAGATCTTTTGAAAGGTCGAGAAGAGCGGTTATCGCCGCCGCGATAAGTTCGTTGCGCTTTGCGGGCGCGTCGCCGTAATACAGCGACCCCGCTTTGTTCTGTATGTCGCCTGAAAAATCGCTTTGCGCGGTATTGTAGTTTATCCCCGTGCCGACGATTATCCCGCTTATGCCGCCGACTGCGATATCCGCCTGCGCCTGCGTGGATATGCCGACGACCTTGCGCCCGTTCATATATATATCGTTTACCCATTTGATAGAGACGGGAAGCCCCAGAATATCGGTTATCGCCTTATGTGCCGCGACCGCCGCCGCAGGGGTTATCATCACCGCTTTGTCGATAGAAAGAGTAGGGCGTATAAGCGTTGAAAAATACAGTCCGCCTTTGGGAGAACAGAAGCTTTTACCCAGTCTGCCCTGACCGCTTTTCTGTTCAAGGGCTACTACGGTAGTGCCGTGCGGGGCGCCGCTTGCCGCCGCCGCGCCGACGTCTATATTCGTCGATACCGTGCTTTGTTTTACTTCGAGAGCAAGGTTTTTATACCTGTCGGGAAGAGCCGCGCGTATTCCTTCGACGGATACTACGTCGCTCGCGCCCGTCAGCATATATCCCTTGTTCGTCGTTGCCGTTATAGAGTAGCCGTCTTCCTGAAGGCTCTTTACCGCTTTCCATACCGCCGCGCGCGTAACGCCCAGCCTGTCGGCGATCTGTTGCCCCGACAAAGCCATGGATTTGTTTTCTTCGAGCAATTGCAATACGGCGGATCTGGTATCCATTTTTCACCTCTTTAACGATAGTATTTTACCCCTTGAGGGCGCTTCAAGTCAAGTAGGGAGAGTTTTCAGGGTAAAATGAAATAAAGCTAAATTAAATCGAATTTAAATAAAAGCGTAGCCGTTTATCTGAAATACGGATTAAACCACCCCATTTCGAGGCGTACTTCTTTTCGCGTTAAGTCGGTATTGGTATAGTCGCATGAAAGAAATCCGACGAGGTCGAACCCTTCGTGCAGGTAAAACCCGACGGCGTTGAAATTACAGGATTGCGTTTCGAGTATAAGCATACGCGCGCCGCGCTTCTTTGCCTGCGCTTTGGCTATTTCCATAAGACTTTTGCCCAGTCCTTGTTTACGGTAGTTTTTGCCCACCCACAGTTCGGTCACTCTTATTCTGTTTGCCCACTTTTCGGGATAAAGTTCGATAGCTCCGATAAGCTTTTCGCCGTCGAAAGCGCCGTATGCGTACGCGCCCTTCCAATGTGTCTGAAACAGTTTGTCGGGGTAGTCGAATTCTTCTTGCGTATGAGTTACTGGAGAAGGAAAGCGGGCGACTGAAAAATCCGCTTTCCAGCCATCCTCTGTGCGGGACAAAGATACGTCGTAATAAGAATCCGTCGTGTATTCTATCGGCAGGGGATAGCCTTCGTAATCCTTTTTAAAAATGCGTTTAATAGTCACGGGCAGCATAATTATCCTGTTTTCGTTTTTAACTTTGTTCATTCGCGAAGAAGAGGGAGAGTCTTTTGGCGCGCCGTGTTTTCAGCAGAAGACGACGCGACGCATTCAGCGCTCTGACCTTAGCAATGCATGATAGCTTGCGTCGCAGATGCCCTGATTGTTCCAATCTGCGCTTCGTAAAGTTCCTTCGTATTTCATGCCGTAATTTAGCATTACTTTGCCTGAATTCGGGTTGTTCGGATCGTGGCGCGATTCTATCCTGTTAAAGCCTGCGACGTCAAAAAGAAGATCCATTACCGCTTTGAGCGCTTCGCTCATAATGCCTTTATGCCACCATTTTTTGCCCAAGCAATAGCCGATATGCGCCATTGCGACTTTTTCGTCCATATGTACGACCGATATGCCGCCGATCGGCTCGTCGCCGTTATCTTTGAGAACGATCGCCCATTGATAAAATTTATTGTCGGGGTATCGATTTATCCAATCTTTTAAAACGCTTTTGCTTACCTCGATATCCGCATGAGGTTGCCACATTAAAAATTTTGTGACCTCTTCGTCGCTTGCCCAATTTTTAAACATAGCAGAGGCGTCGTTTTGAGTGAATCTACGCAAAACAAGGCGCTCCGTTTCCAATCTCAGTGTGCCGCAGTGGTTCATATCGTCCTCTTTTTTAGTTTTGATATGCAAAAACGGTCTTTTGACCCGATAATATAATGATATAACGCGCGCGCGACAATGTCAATACACGTGTTTTGCGGCAGGGCGCATTAATTAATCGCCGTACGTTTACAAATTTCGCGCCGCAATTTACCGACAATTTACCGTCATATCTTGACGGCGCGCCGCCGTTGTGTTAATCTTACAAATAGACAGCTGAATATCTTGCAGGTATAGTTCAATGGTAGAATACGGGCTTCCCAAGCCTGGGGCGCGGGTCCGATTCCCGTTACCTGCTCCAAAAAATAACACGAGCCGTTAGGTGTCGTGTTATTTTTTGATTATAGTCGTAAATTAAAAAACAAATTATGTGGTTATGAAATCAGATTTCTTCTATTCCTGTTTTCTTCAAGAAATTAAAGGTTTCGTCGTAATATTCAGGGCGCCGAGTGGGGTCATCTGAGCTGCCGTGAGGGATAAAAATAATCATACCTTGGCGGGCGCGTGTAAGTAAGACTCGATATGCGTTTTTTAAATACAGCTTATTGTTTTCATTGTTTACATTTTGCCATTTTGAACCGGTAAATCTGTTATAGGTCCACTCTTGTCCGTTGTATCTGAAATCGCCGTCCCACGCTACAATAGACCAGTCCAATTCTAAGCCTTGCACATCAAATTCAGAAGCACAGTCTTCGAGATAATAAGAAGATCGCACATCTTCTTTGCCTGCCAGAAAATAATCAGGTGCAGAGATATCGTTTTTAACAAATATACCGACGGGTTTCAATCTTAACGCTCCGCTGCTTGCTAAAATGCCGTATCGTTCAGTACCTCTGGCTTTGGTTTTTACCCAGTTTTTAGCGGCCTCCAAGTTTCTTGTGATTTTAACAGGATATTTTGATAGCATAGATAATAACTGTGAAGCTTTAATATTGTCATTATCCAGAATAGCCTTAACAAAGGCAGAGACATTTTCACTTCTGAAAGATCGCAAAGAGGTCGCTAAGTGGAGACTTTTTTCTTTATGTAAATTAAGTCCGTGCGTTAGCGCTTCTAAACTGTGTCCACGAGTATATTCATTATCTGTAATCATATTAGATACATAAACGTCCCAATCACTAAAAGAGCGTCTTATTGAATCGAACCACTCGATAAGACCGGCTTCACCGGTATTTATTTCTTGACCGCCACCGATCAAACAAATAATTACAGCCCAATCGTCGTGTCGGTTCATAGTGCTTATCAAGAATTCAGGTTCACTATAATTAAAGTCAGAGATTCCTTTTTTACGCGACATGAAAGACGCTATTTGATCTTGTGTCCATGCGCGCTGGGCCTCATCGAAAAGCACAACTTTTTCGGTAGGGATATCGTCATTTCCGACATAAGCGTCGCGATAGTGGTGAATAATCTGAATAAATGATTTTACTTTCCGCAAAGCATTTTGCTTTGATCCGCCGTTACGCTTTTTTTCGTCACGAGCTAAGGCTTCTTGCAAAACTTCTACTAACGGACCGTTTCCAGATAAAAAAACGGCGTGTTCATTTTCCTGAAACTTGTGTCGCTCATTTGCTATATTTATTCCAGCAAGAGTCTTGCCGGCTCCCGGAACGCCCGTAATAAAACATATGGATTTTTTGTTATTGGTTTTTGAATATTCTATAATTTCGTTAATTCTTTGGGTGGTTTTGCTAAGGTTGAATGCTCCGGCGTCAGAACGGGATATGTCTTTTACGTCATGATGAGAATATAACGCTTGCGCCGCTTCAATTATTGTCGGGGTGGGAAGGTATTTTGAATTTTCCCATTTAGAATAATCAAAGGCACTTTCACTATAAGAATTTAATATATTCAATATGCAATTTGAAAGAGTGGTCTCGTTACAACGCAACGGTTTTATTATTTTGTCATTATACATAGAAATGGAATTTATAAAGCTGTTTGCATCGGTGCATATAAGAATAGGGACGATAAGTTTATCGTGGCTTTCTTCGTGAAAGTTTTTTAAATCAAGCGCATAGTCAAGCACCTGATCGATACTGTTTGCATTATATAATTTTTCCCCAACCTTAAATTCAAGCAGAAATACAATATTTTTAAGCAGTAAAACTACGTCTATCCTGTTCCCTATTCTTGGAATAGTATATTCAAATAGAATATTACCGTCATTAAGATTTTGAAGGATTTTCTTTAAGAATTTGATCTCATAAATCCACGTGTTTTTTTGAAGATCTGTAAGATCAAATCCGTTATTTCGTGTAATTGTTCCAAGAATTTTGTCATCAGATTCATTTATGAAATTATTGATATTATCGCTGTAAAATGCACGCATATGCTACTCCATATTATTCAATCATCGGTTTATCAATAAAAATATTAACACTTATTTGTCTGTAAAGCAATATGGTTTTATGGAATAAGGGCGTCGATATCGCCGGCACGGAGATAAAAGAAAGTGAAGGCGCAAACAGGGCATAAAAAAGCACCGAGGGTAACTCGGTGTTTTCTTATGCACGCGCTTGACCGAGTATAAAGTCGTAACTTTGCATTTTACTTCAAGTCTCGCTA
>DVNX01000043.1 GCA_018714045.1 Candidatus Ornithoclostridium faecavium | reverse complement strand
GTTCGAGCGCGCTTTCGCACATTGCTTCGGCAAGCGGCAGCCCCTCGTATTTTTTATCGAGAGACCCTCCGTTGACGCCTATCCTTATCGGGATCCCTCTTTCCTTAAGGTATTTTGCGAGGTATTCGACTTTGCCTTCGTCTCCTATGTTTCCGGGATTTATCCTTATTTTCGCCGCGCCCGCGTCAGCCGCCTTTATCGCTAAGCGGTAATCGAAATGGATATCCGCAACTATCGGCATAGAAGTCGAAGCGACAATTTCTTTGAGAGCAAGCGCGCTCGCCTCGTCGGGAACGGAACAACGCGCTATCTCGCAACCCGCCTTTTCGAGCTCACTAAGCTGTTTAACCGTACCGTCTATGTCGCTTGTTTTAGTGTTCGTCATCGACTGAATAGCGATATTTTCGCCTCCGCCTATAACGATATTGCCTATTTTAACCTTTCTCGTCATAATTTCACCCGAAGAAATGCAGTAAGTCGAACGTTATCGCCAGTCCTATAAGCAAGACGAGACCCACCGCGTGTATCATGCCCTCAACCTTACGGTTGAGAGGTTTTTTCCTTATGCCTTCTATCACCGCGAATACGATACGCGAGCCGTCAAGCGCAGGCAGAGGCAGAATGTTCATAAACGCTATAGAGATAGAAAGTACCGCAACGCCGTACGCGACAGCCGCGAATCCCGACTGCCCCAGCTGTACCAGAGCGGAAACCGCCGTGATCGTGCCGCCCATTGTGTCTTTCACTTTCGCCGCACCTGTAAACAACTGACCTATCGACTTGAATATGAGCTCTACGACGTCGCCGCAGAAATTAAAAGATCTGGCGACTGCCTGGAAATACCCCAGCTTATACTGCCCGAAGCCGTAGGTTATCCCCAGTCCTTTCTTGACGTCCTTAACGATTTCGCCGTTTTCATCCTCGTATGTGTAGATATAATCGGCTTTTTCAACGGTGAACGTAATCTCTTTTCCGTCTCTTATCACGGTAAATTCGTTGGAGTCTGCCTCCGCGATAAGTTCACCCAGCTTACCCGATTCAAGCAGACTGTACACGGGCGTACCGTTTACTTTGATAATCATGTCGCCCTGTTCGAAAGCCTGAACGTGCTCAGAGTCGACGAAATCGTAAGTATCGACGATAACGGGCGCCGCCTCTCCGTACGCCATAAAGAATATGTTGAGTATGATTAGCGCGCTTACAAAATTGAAGAACACGCCCGCCGCAAGAACGATGATGCGCTTCCATACGGGATGAGAATTAAAGCTGTCGGGCGACGACGCTTCCTCGTCCTCTCCTTCGAACGCGCAGAATCCGCCGGCAGGTATACAGCGGACAGAAAAGACTTCTCCCGTCTGTTTGTTCGTAGTCGTCTTGAATATCGCGGGGCCGAAGCCTATCGCGAATTCGTTTATTTTGAAGCCCAGTATCTTGCCCGCGGTGTAATGCCCGAGCTCATGAACTACTATCATGAACATAAAGCATATCATCGCTACAATGATATATCCGATCCATTTAAAGACTTCGCCTGCGGAAACGCAAAGCAGAATTGTCGTCATACTCATTTTCTCCCGATAACGTCAGCGACGAATTTTTTTACTTTTTCGTCAGTACCGAGCACTCCTTCGAGATCTTTTAACGGCTTTGCGTCAAAAAACTTATCCAGCGCCCTTTTAATATAGTATGGTATATCGTAGAATTTTATTTGTCTTTGTGCAAACCTTGCGACAGCGACTTCGTTGGCGGCGTTAAGCACGGTCGTAGCGTTTCCGCCGGCTTTTACGCAATCCAGCGCGAGTTTAAGGCATACGAACACGTCGAGGTCGGGCATTTCGAAATCAAGACTGAGTCCGTCGAACGAAAGCGGCGTAAAGCAATGATCCCCTCTTTCGGGATAAAGCAAAGCAAGCTGAACCGGAAGTCTCATGTCGGGATAGCTGAGCTGAGCTATTATGCTGCCGTCCGCGTAGCGTATCATAGAATGTACGACGCTCTGTTTATGAACGACTATCTCTATCTTGTCCGCACCCAGTCCGAACAGATGCGAAGCCTCGATTACCTCGAAGCCTTTGTTCATCATCGTAGCGCTGTCGATAGTCACCTTTACGCCCATATTCCAGGTCGGATGCTTAAGCGCGTCGTCAACGGTAACGTCTGTCAGTTCTTCTTTGGTTTTTCCTCTGAAAGCGCCGCCCGACGCGGTCAATATTATCTTTTCGACCTCTTTTGCACCGTATGAGTTACGGTTAAGACATTGCCATATCGCACTGTGTTCGCTGTCTACGGGCAAAATCTTCACGCCTTTATCCTTTGCGGCGCTCATCACGAGATCTCCGCCCGCGACGAGAGTTTCTTTGTTGGCGAGAGCTATTTCGCTTCCCGCTTCTATCGCGCGCATAGTCGGTGCCAGACCGCTTATACCCACAAGCGAATTGAGTACGCACGCGCGCTCAGCTCCCGCGATTTCGAGAGGCGCGTTATCTCCGGTAAAAAGCTGAGTACCGCACGGTAAATTCAGTTTTTCAGCCGCTTCTTTATTCTTGACGGCAACGTATTTCGGAGTAAATTCGTCGATCTGCTTCTGAAGAAGTTCGACGTTTTTGTCGCAACAGAGCCCCAGAACGTTGAGCTTTTCAGGATACTGCCTTACAGTGTCCAACGCCTGCGTACCGATAGAGCCTGTGCTGCCGAGAATTATCAGATCTTTCATAGCCGTCTCCGTCAATCTTTCAGTTTTTACGAGTGGTCAAACGCCCTGTCATTCGACGGCGTTTATTATCGCGAACGTAAGATACACGACGGGAAGCACGAAAAGTATGCTGTCCAGTC
>DVNX01000042.1 GCA_018714045.1 Candidatus Ornithoclostridium faecavium | reverse complement strand
GCCGCCACGCGGCTGTGACCGCGACATTAGTCGGCTATCGCTTGTTGATGCTTGTTACGAAATGCGAAGCCTGCACTGCTGCCGCCACGCGGCTGTGACCGCGGCATTAGTCGGCTATCGCTTGTTGATGCTTGTTACGAAATGCAAAGCTTGCACTGCTGCCGCCACGCGGCTGTGACCGCGGCATTAGTCAGATGTCTCGGGTTGCAGCTTGTCACAATAAGCGAAGCCTATACGGCAGTCGCCCCGCGCCCCCGTGTGACGGGGCATAAGTCGCTGTCACGTTTGTTACTTGTTTTGTAAAGTGAACCTGACGGACTGTTGTTGCCCGCATTGTGGTATCATAGGTCCGGGATATGTTCAATAATGCATAGCATATAGATTTTATTTTTGTAGGAGTACTGGTCGACGGTCGAGTTTTCACGCGTCTGAAGCATTTGACTACTGTTGTTTGTTAAACTTATTTTTATATCTTAAAAATACAAGCTGTTTGCATAACGTACTGTTAAGTACTGATTATTACTTAAGTTTGACATCGTTAAAATCATTAAGTCTGACTAATAAATTCGTTAATAAATCATATTGAAAGTCTAAAGTCGTAGCGTGATGGCAAAAGACATCGTAACAATAAGAGATAAAACACCGACGACTAAAAAAAGGTGAGTAACACGTGAGCTCTCATTCAGATGATACGGCTTACGTTGCGGACAAACTGAAAAATATTATATAGAGCAACGTTTTGTTTTATCGTTTCAGAGCAGTATAAGAGCAACTATCCACGGCATAAGAACGCATACCGCAAGACAAAGCAAGCTGAAACAAAGAAGCAATGCGGCATAAAACGAAAGCAGTTCCGTTATTGAGCGGGTGCAGGTTATTGTCGCGCTTTTGGCTATCCAGTATCTGCTTGCCGCGCCTATCGCCGCTACGGTCAGTATCACGTATCCTGAGCAAAGCGGTAGATAGAAGAATATCGCCGCAAATATGCCGTCTACGAGAGCGGCGTTTGCCGCGCCTACGAAGCACAGTCCCGTGCGGTATCCCATGAAGGCTGTCCATAAAAAACCGATAGCGCAAAAATATTTTTTAAACACGCAGGCAAAATTTATCGCAAGCGTAGCAAGGGCAAGCAAAAAGAATTGGAAAAACGTAGAAAACTTTCCGTATTCTCCAGTTTTAAGAGCGAGGAATACGTTGAGCTTGTAATATTCCTCTCCGAAGCGTATCGCAACGACTATCCCGAGAAGAATGCCTGTCAGACACGCGCACAGCGTTATCGCGATAAGAGAAGAATGTTCTTCGCAAAATGCTGTCACTCTGTTTCTGAGATAATTTATATTAAGGCAAAATTTTCTTCTTTTTCCCGTCCGCATATTAAATGACTATGCGGGAAGTTGCGACAATATTCGACATGAAGCGGCAGAAAATATCGAAAACTTTCTGAAAACGCAATTTAATAATTTTTATTTGTAAAAATTCTCTGAATTTAAACTGTATCAATGATCACATACGCTTTACCGAGATTTTTTCGACGATCTGCATGATAAACTGCTTGGCGGTAGGTTTTCCCTTGTCGGTATCTATCGTATTACCGAATTCGCCGTAAAGCGCGTCGATATCTCCGTCAAGCCACGCTTTTGAAATGCAGTTCTGGATATTCTTGTCTATGCAGTCGGTAGTTGCGTCGTATTTTAAAGATATTTCTTTATATCCGCGGTATTTAAGGGGTAATATCTCTTTGCCTTCAAGGCTCATCGTTATCAGATCCGAAAGATAACGATAACCTTTGCTTGAAGGTTTTATTCCGAGAGAGAGAAGATATGAAGAAACGGCGGCTTTGTTTTGCATGATACGATTATATCACCGCTAAAGACACGCAAAACCGCAATTGTTGTCGCAAAACAGCATAAAAAGGCGTGAAAACATATTTAATTATTGAAGATAAAGCCTGAAAATGATATAATGTATATATGAAAACCTGTTATCTTATCGTACTTGACAGCCTCGGTATAGGCGGCGCGAAGGACGCTGCGGCGTTCGGCGACGAAGGAAGCAACACTTATAAGGCGATATATCCTTACGTAAATGCTCCCTGCCTTCGAGCGCTTGGTTTTAACAATATTGACGGGCTTGATTTTGCTGATCCTGTAAAGGAGCCTGAAGCAAGTTACGGCAGACTTGTCGAGAAATCAAAAGGAAAGGATACTACGACGGGACATTACGAGATAGCGGGACTTATCGTGAGTTCTCCGCACCCCGTATATCCAGACGGTTTTCCCGCGGAAATAATTGATAAGCTTTGCAAGGCTTGGGGCGTAGACGGCGTTCTTGGCAATAAGGCGGCAAGCGGTACAGAGATAATAAAAGAACTGGGGAAAGAACACGAAATAACAGGTCTTCCTATAGTCTATACTTCCGCCGACAGCGTTTTGCAGATCGCGGCAAGCATTGATACTTTCGGGCTCGAGAGGCTTTACGAATGTTGTGAAAAGGCGAGAAAGATCATGTCGGGCAAAGACAGTGTGGGAAGGATCATAGCGCGCCCGTTTACAAAGGATAAGGACGGTAATTACTACCGCACTCCCGACAGGCGCGATTACGCGCTTGAGCCGCCCGCAAAAACAGTTTTGAACGTACTTGCCGAAAAGGGCGTAGAAGTCGTATCAGTCGGCAAGATAAGCGATATTTTCTGCGGTTGCGGCATAACTAAGGCTATCCCCGCGCACGGCAATAAAGAGGTCGGCGAGGGTGTTTTGAATTACAAGCCTGAAAAAGACGCTTTGGTCTTTGCAAACTTCGTGGATTTCGATATGGTCTACGGACACAGGAACGACGTGAAAGGATATGCTGACTGTCTGAACGCATTTGACAAAATATTGCCCGATATTCTGAATAGGGTCGGCGACGACGATATGCTTATCATAACCGCGGATCACGGTTGCGACCCGTCCACGCCGTCCACCGATCATTCCAGAGAAAACGTGCCGCTTATAATTTACAGAAAGGGCAGAAAAGCTGAAAATCTCGGCACTATCAACGGGTTTTATTATATTGCAGACCGTATCGCCGAATTTTTCAACGTACCTTTTGAAGAAAAAGAAGCAGACGCCGCGCCGAACATATAAAAGGAGTAAACGTAAATGCCTAAAAACGAGAAAAAATTGACTCAGGAAGAAATAGACAGAAAAATAAGCGATATCAAGGCGATATGGGGTATTGAGGGAATGGAAGTCGAGCCCGAAACAGAAATCGGACTGAGAAGGTATTTTTCAGGAAAAATCACAGAAGACGAACTCATGTCTCAAATAATAGGAAATTACAAAAACAGTGATTGACAGATCTGTCTTGCACGGTTGAAAAGCATTTCATTGTATTTCAGGTACGGAATGACTTTGTCTGTTTAATAAAATAGTTACATTACATTCAGCGTTATATAATTAATAGCTGTAAGTCGGTATTTAATTTGCAAAATTAAGTTGCGTCGCATATTTGCGGCGCTTTTTCTTATACTAATCACAATCTTTAAAGAGAGGTGCAGTATGAAGAAAAAATTGATTATAATATGCGCTTTGCTTGCTCTGACGGTCGCCGTATGTTCGGGCGCTGCATATGCAAGCGAGACGATAGGAAGAGCTGTCGATGCCGTAAATGAAAGTAATACAGGCGGATTTCAGGTGAGTTGCCATTCTGCCTATCTTTCGGATTACGCTACGGGAGCGGAGCTTTATTCTCATAACGCTGACAGCAAACACGAGATAGCCAGTATGGTAAAGATAATGACGGCAAACCTTGTGTTCGAAGCGATAGAAAGCGGGCAGCTTGGCGTAGAGGACGAAATAACCGTATCGGAGCGCGCTTCGTCGATGGGCGGCAGTCAGATGTTTCTGGACGCTCACGAAAAATATAAGGCGGGAGACCTTATAAAAGGCGTTATCGTAGCTTCGGCAAACGATGCGGCAGTTGCTCTTGCAGAAACGCTGAGCGGAAGCGTTGAAGGTTTCGTGAATGACATGAACGAAAAGGCGCAGTCTCTCGGCATGACGAACACGAAATTTGCCAATCCGACAGGGCTTCCGTCTGAAACAGAGCAGTATTCCACGGCAAAAGACGTAAATATAATGACGAGAGATCTGATGAAACATGCGGGATATTACGATTACGCAAATATATGGACTGAAGATTTTACGCATCCGTCGGGGAGAGTGACCACGCTTACCAATACAAACAAGCTTATAAGAAGTTATCAGGGTTGCAAAGGCGGCAAGACGGGATACACCGACAACGCAAAATTCTGCGTATCGGCATGTGCGGAAAGAAACGGTATTAAAACCGTAGCTACCGTTATAGGGGCGGAGGACAGTAAGACCAGATTTGCTCAGGCTTGCGGGCTGTTCAATTACGGCTTTGCAAACTTTAAAAATCAGCTCGTATGCAAGCAGGGCGAAAAGATAGATAAAAGCGTTGCGGTAGAAAGAAGCAGAGTCAAAGTGATGACGCCAGTCGCCGCCGTAGACGCGTCGGTGCTGATAAAGCAAGGCGATGACGTAAAAGTCGAATACGAACTTCCCGAAAAGATAAAAGCGCCGATAAGCAAAGGCGACAAGATCGGCAGGATAAAGATAACTCATGAAGGAAAAGAGTATTATTTCGATCTCGTAAGCGACAGTGACATACCGCGCGCAACCATATGGGATATCCTCAAGGACTTAGCGGGCAAGTGGTAAAACCGTTTATGCTCCTGAACGTTCAGCACTCTGTTTATTACAGTGTGAGCAATTCGGAACATGCTGAGAATTAAAAAGCGCGGGCGCGGTCGTATCAGGCTGCGCCCCTTTGCTTTTTATAGGTGTAAGATAAGACAATAAAATTAATTCTCAAAATTTATTTTACAGGCAAAATTGCTCATTTGAATAATCGCTATATTTATAATGTAATTGA
>DVNX01000041.1 GCA_018714045.1 Candidatus Ornithoclostridium faecavium | reverse complement strand
TGTGTTCACAGACCTATGGTGTAAACAAAAAAGCTTAGCTATTTGAGACATACAACTGTACGCGACAGCGACTACTGTTCCCGCCACGCGGGCGCCTCAGGGCTGGTTTGTATTATTCTGGTCTGGTATGCATGCTATCGCGGCAATAAAATTTCTGTATCGTAAAAAAAACGACCGTCGCAAATATGCGGCGGCCGTTAAATTATGTTTCTTTATTTTTGTGAAGATTTTTCCTGCTTTGCCTTTTCCTTTTCGGTTTTGGCTTTCTCTTTCTCAAGCTTTACTCTTTCTTTTTCCTGTTTAGCCTTTTCTTTTTCTTCGAGGGCAAGGCGTTTTTCTTCGTCTTTTTGCTGCTGGGTGGCGAGCTTTTCCTGTTCCTTCTGCTGTTGAGCGAGAAGTTTTTCTTGTTCTTTTTGCTGTCTTTTCAGATCTTTGCGACGGGCGTTTGCTTCGTCTTTCTTGTTGATATTGTATATCGAACCGAAAATACCGCCTATCATTTTTATAAGTCCGCGCAGTCTGTGCTTGTTTCCCCAAAGCAGCATTCCGTCTATGAGTCTGGTGTCGATAAGTCCGCTCGTTATGCCTGTAAGACCTCTTAAAGGCATCGCTTTCATGCCCTGAGTCAGCATTATCATTGTCGTCATATCGGCGTCGGGCACCTGCGACTTGATAAGTGCGGGCGCGACTTTGATTATTATCTTGCCGATAAGACAGCAGGAGAAGTCTCCTATGGTCGTATTGTAGTTGAATTCTCCGCGCTTTGGCGCCACGTTGGGAGCTATCGTTTTGCCGTAAAGATTGTGGAACTGGCTGTCGTCGATCGTTTCCGAATTCTCGATATCGTAATACTGAGGGCAGATAGTCGCGTAATCGGGTATCGGCTGAACTTCGCCGAAATCTACGCTTACCGTGCCTTTAAGTCTTATATCACGCGATGAAGAGCCGATGAGTACTTCGTATTCGCCCTTCGGCGCGTACCATTTTTCCGTAGTCGTATTGAAGAAAGCGAATGAGCGCATGTCGAGAGGTATCGTCACCTTTGCGCTTTCGCCTGCTTTCAGGAACACCTTTTTGAAGCCTTTGAGTTCTTTGGGCGCTTTGAATACGACGGGCTCCTTGTCCGAGATATACAGCTGACAGACCTCCGCGCCGTCGAATTTGCCTGTGTTTTTAACGGTAAAACTCGCTTCGTTCTGAGAGCATTTGAGATCGGAATATTCGAAAGTAGTATACGATAAACCGTAGCCGAACGGGAACGCGACCTCTTTTTTAGCCGCGTCGTAGTAACGGTATCCTACGTAAATGCTTTCTCTGTATTCAACGTTTATCGGACCCATCGGGAAATATTTAGAAGCGATAGAATCGTTTTCCGCGAGAGGATACGTCTCAGCCAGTTTGCCGCTGGGGTTTGCTTTGCCGAAGATAACGTCGTAAATCGCTTCGCCTCCTGCTTCGCCGGGCAGGTAAGCGTTTATAAGCGTACCGGTGTTTTTAAGCCACGGCATGAGTACGGGCGAGCCTCCGCAAAGAACGAATACGACGTCTTTCCCGAGTTCTTTGAGCGCGTTCACCAGTTTATCGTGCGCCGCAGGCAGTGATAAATGAGTACGGTCGTATCCTTCGCTTTCGTAGTTGTCGGTCAGACCGATAAAGCATACGATCGTGCCTTCAAAATTCTTTGCTTTGTTTATTGCTTCCGCGTAAAGTCTTTCGTCGTGTCCGTTGCCTTTAAGGGTATAGCCTTCGGCGTAATCGAATTTCTTTCCGCGTTCTGTCAGACAATCTGTGAAAGACAAGAGTTTATACGGGTTTATCCTGCTGCTTCCCGAACCCTGGTAGCGGCTGTGTTTAGCCAGCGCGCCGATGACCAGAAGGTCGCTTTCTTCATCGGCGGGGAGCAGGTTTTCGTCGTTTTTGAGAAGGATTATGCTTTCTTCTGCGACGCGTCTTGCCAGTTCGTGCGCGCCTTCGTAATCGGCCTTATAATCGTCCTTGCGCGCTTTTTCGCATTTAAACAGAAGCGTAAGTATGCGTTCGACTACCTTGTCGAGAGCGTTTTCGTCGAGAGTACCTTTTTTAACCGCTTCGACGATAAGAGAGTCGTTTTTGCCGCCGCTCGCGGGCATTTCGAGATCCATACCCGCGCGAATACCTTCGACTCGGTCGTTGGTCGCGTTCCAGTCGCTGACGACGAGGCCTTCAAAGCCCCATTCTTTGCGCAGGACTTCGTCGAGAAGTCTCACGTTGTCGGACGCGTAAACGCCGTTTATCTTGTTGTAAGAAGCCATTACGGTATAAGGCTGCTTCTTGACGCAGGTCTCGAAAGCGGGGAGATATATCTCTCTCAGCGCGCGTTCGTCGACGATACTGCTTATCGTCATTCTGAGATGTTCGTTATTATTCGCGCAGAAATGCTTGAGCGACGTGCCGATGCCGTTTTGCTGTACGCCTTCTATATAAGCCGCGCCCATTTTACCCGCAAGGAAAGGATCTTCAGAAAAATATTCGAAATTTCTGCCGCAAAGAGGAGAACGTTTGATATTTACGCCGGGGCCGAGCAATATGTCGACCTTTTGGTCGAGGCACTGTTTTCCGAGAGCGTCGCCGACCTCTTTAGCAAGGTCTTCGTTCCAGGTCGCGGCGAGTGAAACCGCAGGCGGAAATGCCGTCGCGGGGAAAGAACTCTTCATTCCGACGTTGTTATCGTCTTCGTTTTCTTTGCGAAGACCGTGGGGGCCGTCCGACATGACGAAACTGCCGATACCCAGCCTTGAGATCGGTTTTGTCGTCCAGAAATCTTTGCCCGAACACAAAGATGCTTTTTCTTCAAGGGTCATTCGGGATATGAGTTCTTTGATTTTATTTTTGTCCATAAAAAAGCCGATATTTACCTGTTTTTGTATTATTATAATTATAATATCATTTTTCCACGCGCGTTGCAACACATATCTTGCATATCTTTTAACAATCTTTTTGAGCAAAAACACGCAATTAGTACAAAATCACACGCGTGTCGCATCTTGTGACGATTAGATTATAAGTTTTTGCTTTATATAGGCAAAAGGGGGTGTATTCGTTTGACTTTATTCGTCAAAAAGTTCTAAAATTATAAAAAGCGACAAGGAGATTTTAAATGGCTAAGATTGTAAAAGAAGGTCTGACTTTTGACGACGTGTTGCTGATACCCGGTTATTCTGAGGTTCTTCCTTATCAGGTCGATCTGTCAACTAAGCTCACAGATAAAATAACACTCAATATTCCGCTTCTCAGCGCTTCGATGGATACCGTCACTGAACACGAACTCGCCATCGCGATCGCGCGTGAAGGCGGCATCGGTATCATACACAAGAATATGTCCATCGAGGAACAGTCGGCGCAGGTCGATAAGGTAAAACGCAGCGAAAACGGCGTTATTTCCAATCCGTTCTTCCTGAGTCCCGAACATACTCTCGAACAAGCTAACGAATTGATGAGAAAATACCGCATAAGCGGCGTTCCCGTTACGAAAGGAACAAAACTCGTCGGTATAATAACCAACCGCGACCTCCGTTTCGAAACGGATATGAGCAAAAAAATAGGCGACTGTATGACAAAAGAGAATCTCGTCACCGCTCCCGTGGGTACGACCCTTGAGCAGGCGCAGAAAATTCTCGGTCAGCACCGCATTGAAAAATTGCCCCTCGTAGACGAAAATTACAATCTCAAAGGTCTCATCACGATAAAAGATATCGAAAAAGCTATCAAATACCCCAACAGCGCGAAGGATCAGAACGGCAGACTTCTCGCAGGTGCGGCGGTCGGCGTTACGGCAGACGTTCTCGAAAGAGTCGACGCTCTCGTCAAGGCAAAGGTCGACGTTATCACGATAGATACCGCTCACGGACATTCCAAAGGCGTTCTCGATACCGTTTCTAAGATAAAAGCGGCTTATCCGCAGGTCACTTATATCGTCGGCAACGTTGCGACCGCAGAAGCTACGAAGGCTCTCATCGACGCGGGCGCTGACGTCGTAAAGGTCGGTATCGGTCCCGGTTCCATATGTACGACACGTATCATCGCGGGTATCGGCGTTCCTCAGGTCACGGCTATCATGGATTGCGCTGAAATGGCTGACAAGTACGGCAAGCGCGTTATCGCCGACGGCGGTATAAAATTCTCAGGCGATATCGTAAAGGCTATCGGTTCGGGCGCAAGCGCGGTAATGATAGGTAGTCTGTTCGCAGGTACTGAGGAAACTCCGGGCGAGATTGAAATGTTCCAAGGCAGGAGCTTTAAGGTCTACCGCGGTATGGGCTCACTGGGCGCAATGGCGGCAGGCAGCAAGGACAGATACTTCCAGACCAACGCGAAGAAACTCGTTCCCGAAGGCGTCGAAGGCCGCGTTCCTTACAGAGGATCTCTTTCGGACGTCGTGTTCCAGCTTATGGGCGGTCTCAGAAGCGGTATGGGTTACTGCGGTATGCCCAATATTGAAATGCTCAGAAAGAACGCTCAGTTCGTCAAGATTTCCAACGCATCGCTCATCGAAAGCCATCCGCACGATATCTCGATCACTAAGGAAGCTCCCAACTATTCGACGAAGGGCTGACGGCAAACGCAAATACCGCATTAAAAGCGCTAATAAAGTTAAGATATGTATGAAGAAAATAAAATGCGCTCCGTTACGGGGCGTATTTTTTTAGTGTTGTATTATTTCTCTTGAACGGTCTTTATCTGTTTAAGTGATTTTTCTTCTGTTATCCGAGGAAATGAATAATGTTATCTTGCGACAAAGAGTTAAAGAACTGTAATTCGTCCGTACTGAGTATGATGGTTGAGCGTGTTTTGTCAAAGGAGTTTCAAATCGTTGCATGGTTATCGAAAATACGTTTATATGATTTATAAAGTAATTGATAATAATTAATAATAATTAAAAATACAATTTGATCTAATCAATCCATATGTAATACATACGTTGGAAGAGAACTTTGAGTTGATGTATATTTTTAATCGTCTGAGCTTTCTTGTGTAGATATAAATTTGTCCGCACGCGAAGAAGATTTTTAATGTTTTGCGGATAAGTCTCTTGTCTGAATGTTGTTGCGCTGATACTGTGGAGATCGTACGTTGAAATCAGAAGGCGAATACATTTTCTTGATTTTTACCAATCTTACTGAGTGCGTTTTAATGTATTTTAATAATAATCTAAAATAATTGATAATAATTAATAATACGATTTATGTAATGCCGTTTATATACAATAATAAATTTTAACATTATGTATGATAAATTAATTGAGAGTAGTGTAACGATCTTATTGTGAATAAGTGCGCTTTTAAAAGTTGTTCGCCGTAATGCGCTCGATAATATATTGATTTTAATGGTCGGGGCATTAAGTGCCGAGTTGTTTTTAGTTTCAGCTTTATTTATCAAACTTTGTGACGGTGAAAATATTTTATATCTGATTTCAGTAGGGACAAATTACCGTTAGAATAACTCTGTGTAAATGTGAGGAATTATATAAATATGTTTTCAAAATTTACTTGTATTTACTGTAAAATAATGTTATAATGTTTAACGTTAGAAAAGGCAAGAAAAGATACTTTCGGAGGAAGCTATGGCTATTACCGTTGAAGAACTCTCTATGCAGGTGCAGGCTCTCGAAGCCAGACTGGAAAAAATTGAAGCGATGCTTGAAAAGGCAGCGCCCATTCAGAAAGTGCCGAGAGAGAAAGAAGAAGTTTACAACGTCGGAGTTAAAGGAAAATACAGATTTCTTGCAGACTTCTTGCATAATCACGGCGGCGACAGCATTACCATGACTTTCAAGCAGATAGAGGATCTTATCGGTCAGCCTCTGCCTTCGTCTGCGTACAATCACCGTGCTTATTGGTCTAATACAGATACTCATTCTATTTCAAAAGTTTGGATGCAGGCGGGCTACATGACCACTTACGTAAATCTTCTCAGCCGTAAGGTTATATTCGAAAGAAAACGTAAATTCGATTGATATTTCGACTGTAAGATAATAAAATGCGACCTCTCAGAGGTCGCTTTTTTATTTGCGATCGATTTAAGACAAGAATAGTACCTGTAGCCATCAGACGCCGTGTCGGAAACAGTAGTCGCCGGCGCATACAGTTGATTGTCTCAAATAGCTAAGCTTTTTTGTTTACACCATAGGTCTTTGAGACACGCACTAAAATTGTCGCCTGAGGGTGCAAGTGCTTTTAAGCTGCGTTTTGTCTGCTGAATTGTATAATGTTAAGCCTGTCAATGAGAGACGTTACACGTATGCAAGTATATCCCTGAGGTAATTAATATTTGGCTTATTATCAAGGTATTTAAAACGGCAACTACATAAATATGCCGTTTTAAATCAGGTTTTTATTATTTTGGTCGGCATTCAATAAGGGCATTTGAATCGACTTTAATTTTTTTAGTTATACCAGACCAGAATAATACGAACCAGCCCTGAGGCGCCCGCGTGGCGGGAACAGTAGTCGCTGT
>DVNX01000006.1 GCA_018714045.1 Candidatus Ornithoclostridium faecavium | reverse complement strand
ATTATAATATTTTCAAGGGAGAATCGTTAAAAAACACACAAAAGGCGCGCCTCAGGGCAGGTTCGTATTATTCTGGTCTGGTATTGCTTTTTATTGTATTGAAATTTCCCCGCGCGCGTGCTAAAATATAATTATGTTTTTACCGATAACCCCAGAAGAATTGAACGGGCAGCAGCCTGATATTGTTTACGTGATAGGGGAAGCTTATTGCGATCACCCCTCGTTCGGTCATGCCATCGTGTCGAGACTTTTAGAGAGTCTCGGAATGACCGTTGCGATACTTTCTCAACCGCAAAACGACGACGATTATAGGAAATTCGGCGCGCCTAAAGTGGGATTTTTTGTTTCGAGCGGTGTGGTCGACAGCATGGTCAACAATTACACCGTTGCAAAGCGCAGGCGCGACGTTGACGTATACAGCGAAGGCGGCGACGTCGGAAAAAGACCCGACAGATGTGTGGACGTATATTGCCATAATTTAAAGAGACTTTTCCCCGAAAGCGCGATAGTTATAGGCGGCATAGAAGCTTCGCTCCGTCGTTTCGCGCATTACGATTACTGGGCTGACCGCGTTATGCCCAGCGTACTTGTAAGCAGCGGCGCAGATCTTCTTATATACGGCATGGGCGAAAGACCGATAACGGATATAATAAAACTCGTGCAGAAGGGCGTTCCGCTCAAGGATATAAGAGACGTGCGCGGTACCTGTTATCTGGAAACTTTCGACAGACTTTCAGCAAAACTCAAAAAGGCGGTAGAGACGAGAGAAGCTGTTTTCTGTCCGTCTTTCGAGCAGACCAGAGACGATAAAAAAGCGTACGTCGAGGCGTTCAATATCCAGTCAAGGCAGAACGATCACGCGAACGGTAAGATACTTCTTCAGAAGCATCTGAATAAGTACGTGGTGCAGAACTTAAGTCAGCTTCCGCTTTCTCCCGAAGAGATGGACAGAGTATACGAACTGCCTTATATGCGCGACTATCATCCGTCCTATACGCGCGGCGTGCCCGCTATGCAGGAGGTCAAATTCAGCCTGACCTCTGTACGAGGCTGTTACGGCTCATGTAATTACTGCGCGCTGACTTACCATCAGGGCAGGATAGTTCAGAAAAGGAGCAAAGAAAGCCTTATCGAAGAAGCGAAAAAACTCATCGCGGACAAGGATTTCAAAGGCTATATCCACGACGTCGGCGGACCGACCGCGAATTTCCGCGACCCCGCCTGTGCAAAGCAGTTCAAACGCGGAGTATGCGCGGATAAGCCTTGCATAGGTTTTAAAAAATGCCCCAATCTTCAGGTGTCGCATGAAGAATATATTGAGCTGTTAAGAGACTTAAGACAGCTCGAAGGCGTAAAAAAAGTATTTGTCAGAAGCGGCATACGGTACGATTACGTAATGTACGATAAGGACGATACCTTCCTCAAGGAACTTGTAAAGCACCATATAAGCGGGCAGCTCAAGGTCGCGCCCGAACACGTTTCTGACAGCGTTCTCGAAGCGATGAACAAACCGTCGTTTTCGCTTTATCTCGCGTTTAAGAAAAAGTTCGACGATCTGAACGCGCGCCTCGGAAAGAAACAGTATCTCGTGCCGTATCTCATTTCGTCGCACCCCGGTTGCACTCTTAAAGACGCGGTAAGGCTTGCCGAGTATCTGAAGTCGATAGGCTATATGCCTGAGCAGGTACAGGACTTTTATCCTACGCCTTCTACGAAATCCACCTGCATGTATTATACGGGCATAAATCCCGATACGGGAAAACAAATATACGTGCCCAAGGATAAGCGCGAAAAGATGATGCAGCGCGCGCTTATGCAATGGCGCAAAAAGAGCAATTACGACCTCGTGCACGAAGCGCTTGTCGAGGCGGGCAGACGCGATCTTATAGGGTTTACCGAAGGGTGTCTGATTAAGCCGACAAAGGAAGAAGCGGTCGCGAGGGCTAAGGAGAGAAAAGAAGCTGAAAGAAAGGGCGAAACTTCAAAAGGCGGCACCGTTTTAAAGGACAGACGCAAGCAGACAAAATCCGATAAACAATTGTTAAAAGACACGGGCAGAAAAAATCCGACTTTTTCAAAGAACAAAGGAAAAGCAGAAAAACCCGTCGGGAAGAGGAATAAAAAATGAGCGTTATCACAGACGTTAAACCGAATAAGAGAGACAAAGACAGAGTAAACCTGTTTCTCGACGGCGAATTTTACGGCTCTATAAGCGCCCTCGTTGCCGCTGCCAAAAGGCTGGAAGAAGGCAAAGAGATCGACGAAAAAGAGCTGGCGAACATAATATTCGAATCGGATAAACGCAACGCTTTCGAATACGCGCTGGGATATATTTCGCGCTACGTCTGTACTGAAAAGAAGATAACGCAAAAACTCTACGATAAGGGGTACGGCAAAGTCGTCGTAGAATATACGGTAGAAAAACTCAAAAGCTATAACTATATCGACGATAAGGAGTACGCCGTGCAGTACGTAGAGGTCAACCGCGGCGTAAAAGGCGCGAGAAGGCTGAGAGAAGAGTTAAGACAGCGCGGCGTTGCTCAGGAATATATTGAATACGCGCTTAAAAACCTTTCTACCGAAGAGGACGACGCTTACGCTTTAGCGGTAAAGCACGCGGCGGGAAAGGATCTTTCAGACGAAAAATACGTTGCGAGACTTTTAAGATTTCTCTCTTACAGAGGTTACGGACAAGACGTCATCGCCCGCTGTTTATCGAGACTGAGAGAAGAGCGCGCAAATAAGGAGTGAATATGCGTTACGTTGTTTCAAACAAAGTCATGGCAGAAAGCGATAAGGCGTGTATCGCGGGCGGCGTGTCGTCCGTCGAGCTTATGGCGCGTGCCGCAAAAGGCATTTTCGACAATATAGACAAGAGCGGTAAAACTTATATTATCTGCGGCAAGGGAAACAACGGCGGAGACGGTTTCGCGCTCGCATGCCTTATGACTGAAGGCGGGTTCGACGCATCCGTCTTTTATATATCCGATAATATATCCGCGGACGCGGCGTTTTACAGGCAAAGGCTCATAGAAAGCGGATTTAAAAAGATATATCCAGTCTGCGAATGCGACTACGAATGCGATCTTATCGTAGACTGTATTTTCGGCACGGGTTTTTCGGGCGTGCCGAAAAAGGAATACGCTGATGTCATCAAAAGAATAAATTCAAGCCGCGCGAAAGTCGTAGCGGCTGATATTCCCAGCGGTCTGGACGGTACGGGCGGCAGAGCGGTGCTCGCTGTAAAAGCCGACAAGACGATAGCTATCCAGGCGGTGAAGAGCGGGCTTCTTCTCGGAGACGGAAAGGACTGTTGCGGCGAGGTAGTCGTTGTCGATATAGGTATTCCGATTAAAGGCGAAAAGTACGCGGTCATTGACAACGGTTTTTTAAGACCTTTATTTCAGCCGAGAAGCAAAAATTGTAATAAGGGAAGTTTCGGCAAAAGCCTGATAATAGGCGGCTCGAAAGAATTCCCCGGCGCGCCCAAGCTTGCGGAAGCGGGCAGAGCGGCTCTGAGAGCGGGCGCGGGACTCAACACTCTTTGCGTGCCTTATTCTATATCGGGCGCTTATGCCGAAAGCGTAGTCGAAAGCACTCTTTTCCCAATGGCTGACAAGGACGGCGCGTTCGTATTCGATAAAGGCAGTATCGACCGCGTCATGAAAGGAGTGACAGCCGTTGCTATCGGTCCCGGAATGGGCGGCGACAGAGAGGAAAACGCGAAGATCTGCGAATATATCGCAAAGAATTTCGACTGCGATTGCATTATGGACGCGGACGCTTTAAACGCTTTCCGCGAAAATATAACGGTGCTCAAAGACAAAAAAGCACGGCTTCTTCTGACCCCTCACCCGAAAGAGGCGTCAAGGCTTACGGGAAAGAGCGTGGACGAAATACTCAACGATCCCGTATACGCCGCTAAAGAACTTGCGTTATCCTGCGATTGTATAGTATTGCTGAAAGGCGCTACGACCGTGGTCACGGACGGAAAAGAGGTTGCGCTTATCGCGGACGGAACGCCTGCCTTGGCGAAAGGCGGTAGCGGCGACGTGCTTACGGGTACGATATGCGGTTTTGCGGCGAGAGGGATATCCTTATTCGATGCGGCATGCGCGGGTGCGTATCTTTGCGCGGTTGCGGCAAAGCATGCCGAAAAGGAGTACGGCGACTGGGGAGTGCTGGCAAGCGACGTATGCAAAGCGGCGAAAAAGATCGTTGATTCGTATGAAGAACGAATGTAAAGATAATAAGAAAAACAGCTTGCAAAAACTTTGATCATATATTTGACAAACAACTGTTATATATGATA
Source organism: Candidatus Ornithoclostridium faecavium (assembly GCA_018714045.1). Lineage (GTDB taxonomy): Bacteria > Bacillota > Clostridia > Christensenellales > UBA3700 > Ornithoclostridium > Ornithoclostridium faecavium. The sequence continues at coordinate 16,361 of DVNX01000006.1, read as the reverse complement.
ATATGAATTCAAGGTAGCGAACTCGGTCGAAAGACCGTTTATTGTCGGCTTTGTTCCGACCCGCATGCAAGAGGCAGCGAAAGTTGTCTCTTTTTTCTTTACATTTTTAACTTTATGTGATATATTTTTAAGCAAGGTAGCGAACCTGACTTATGTCAGTTGTCGGCTTTGTTCCGACCTCGCAGGCAAGAGACGGCGAAAGTTGTCTCTTTTTTATTTTACTAAGATAAGCACAGATTCTTTCAGTTATAAGCATAGCAAAACGAAATAATGCGGATAAGCCGTTAAAATACCTTAACAATTAGAGAAAATCGTATAGTATTTTAAAGGTTTTGACGGTGCTTGCAGTTTAAAACATGTAAATTTACGTTGATACAAGCCGCAGTTAATATTGAACATATTAGCAAGGGATTTAACGCGGTAGTTACAAAAATTTAACGTTTAAAACCGTATTTATATTGTTTCGGTTCGGTACAGTTCCGTCCTCGCAGGCAAGAGACGACAAAAGTTGTCTCTTTTTTTATTTTTCAGATTAAATTTTATCTCTTTGTCAAAAATAACATTGTTCCCGCTGAGCTCATACAATGAAACGGGGGCAATTTATTATTTTTCGGAGAAAACAATGATAAAAAGAGGAGAACTGTATTACGCCGATCTGAGTCCCGTCGTGGGAAGCGAGCAGGGCGGTGTCCGCCCCGTGCTGGTAGTACAGAACGATGTCGGCAACAAGTACAGCCCTACCGTGATCGCTGCGGCGGTGACCAGCAGGATAAACAAGGCAAAGCTCCCGACTCATATCGAACTGGGGGCGAAAGAGTACGGCTTGCCGAAAGATTCGGTCGTACTGCTGGAACAGATACGCACTCTCGACAAATGCCGTCTCAAAGACAGGATAGGGGAGATACCTTCGGACGTTATGAGCAAGGTCAACCGCGCTCTTATGATAAGTCTGGGGTTTTACGAGTAAGGTGGATGGCGATATGCGGCGCGTTCTGCGCCGCTTTTTTAATCATACCAGACCAGAATAATACGAACAAGGTTTAAAGCGGCAAATTTTCGCAGCTACTGCGTTAAATGCCTTGATAATATGTTTAATATTACCTGCGGCATTTGCCTTGTGTCTGCATAAAATTTACCGGCTTAAAACTGCACGCACCCTCAGGCGATGATTTTTATTGTGTGTTTCAGCGAGGTGAGCGCAGATAATATTATAATATTTTCAAGTGAACGTCACTGAAAAACGCATAAAAGGCGCGCCTCAGGGCTGGTTCGTATTATTCTGGTCTGGTATACCGTATTCTTTGCACAACTCGTCTATTCTCGCATTTACCGCTTCAATAAGTAGCATACATTCCCCCGTCGATGTTTAACTGCTTTAATGATACAACATTCGACCTTCTTTTACAAGCTCGAATTTCCACCTTTTGCAGCTTAATATAAAGCCAAAAATCCGTCGAGGAAGGAAAGAAAGTTGAACAAACATTAAATTATTATCCGTAATTATTTCCCCGCAAGAAAAAGAAAATCCGTCGAGGACGGGAAGAAAAATACGGAAAGAAAAAGAATGGATTTTTTTGTGCAGGCGCGGCGAAAGGCGCAGGCAATACCCGTGGGTCTTGTCAAGCCTTTCAACAAAGCCTGCGCGGAAAAAGCCGTCTTTTCCCCGCCTTTTTCTTCCCGTACGCGACAAAAACAAAAATTGTCGGGGCGGGGTGGAGAAATTTTGAAAGCAAAACTGAAGATTTTTTTGTCTGTACAAGGCGAAGTCCACAGGTAATACCTGTAGTGGTATTATCAAGGGCTTCAACGCAGCACAAGTAAAAAACACAAAAAAGATTGTCGGGGCGGGGTGGAGAAAAATCGGATTAATGGCGAGAGTGTTTTTGTTTGCACCAGGCAATTGCCGCGGACAATCACTTAGCGGTATTGTCAAGGCAATTAGCGCCGTGCAAGCGGAAACAAGCCGCCGTTAAACGATTTTTCTCCTCCCCGACCCGACAGAAAAAAGATAAGGGGGATATTTATGTTGTGCCTCACGGCACGCGAAAATGTCTGTATTTACTGACGACTGTTCCAGTAGGCTTCGAGCGAACCGTACTCATTGACAATGGCGAGATAGAAGTCGTCGTAATCTTCTCTCGAATATTCTTCCCTGTCTTCAGAATAATATTCATAGTAGATATCGGAAAGTTCTGCGCGCATGCCGTTGATCACGTTCTCTGTTCCGTCAAGGAAGTCTTCTACCGTGGAAGGTACGAACGCAACGGCATCTCTTATTGCCGAGGTGATCTGAACGTTGAGGCTTTTAAGCGCGTTCACGATATCGTCCAGCTTACCTTTGAGTTCGTCCAGCGTAGCGTTGCCCAGTCCGCTTATCCAGTCCTCGTTGACGAATTCGTCGTACAGACCAACGACGGTATCAAGTCCCATGCTGGAACTGAATGTTATATCGTCTTCTCTAAGGTCGTATAACTTTTTCAGCGCACTTTCCATTCTTTCGAACTTCTCGACCATAGCGGGATCGGACTGCCACTTTTCATCGTTGACCGTTTCCCAATATCCGCCAAACCAGCCGAGCCCCGTATATTCCGATATATCGTCGTTTATCGACTTTATCTCATGCAGAATGACCCTTGTCCTAGATATTTTCGCACACTCCGCTTCGAGAAGGTCTTTGAGGTATTCGAAAACTTCTTTTTCATAATACTGTCTGAGCGCTTCGAGACCGTTCTGGTTTTTCTCCGCAAGCTGCTGGAAGTAATTGTCTGCTTTTTCGGCAACGCCGTTCACCGCCTGCTTAAGGTCTCCCGAAACCGTGCCGTACTGCTCTGCGAGCCAGTCCGCGTTTTCCTTGACCGCCAGCACCGCGACGAAAATGCCCCTTTCCATAAAGGTGTTTTCTATGGCTGCCGTCGCCTTAGAAGCGACTTCTTCGCTCTGTTTATCGGTACCCGCGACTACGGTTATTTTAAGCGCGTCCTGCTCTTCGGGTTCTATATAACCCAGTTTTCCAGCTTCGTCCGCGATTGTTGCAGCCGCCTGATCTACGGGCATACCTTTGAGCTGCGCTCTTAATTCGTCCGAAAGAAGAACGTCTGCGTCCGAATTTGCGCTCTTGACGACAGTTACTTTATTATTGCTGTCGTAAACTATCTCTACGGAAGGATTTATGTCCATTCTCAGATAGCCCGCAGAATAAGTCGGCGTCACGTCTTCTCCGCCGCCGAAAACGCCCGGGATGATGACAGCGAGCGCTATCGCTATCACGAGGACAGCGGCGACCGCGCCGTAAATATAAGGTCTTATGTTCCTCTTTACCGGTCTTACGTCTATCTTATGAGCGCTCTTTTCTCTCTTTTCCTCTGTTTTGAGAACGGGCGCCTTTCTTACCTTCTCAGACATGGAAGGCGTCAACGCGTCGAGTTCTTTTTCAAGCAGTCTTTTGAGTTCTTTCTCGTCCATTTCTCAGCCCTCCTTTAATTTATTCTGCAGCTTTTTTATAGCCGCGTTGTATTTCCAGAGTACGGTTCCCAGCGCCAGCGACAACATATCCGCGATCTCACGGTGCTTAAAGCCCCACAGTACGTGCAATATCACTATCTGTCTCTCCTTGTCGTCCAGCACGGAATTTATCGCGTCGAACACAGGCGAATCCTGCATCTCGTACGTTTTTGCTTCAAACCTGTCCGTCTGTTCGTCGGACGCGACCACCTCTCGCTTTATCTTTTTTATCTCGTTCAGCGCCGTGTATTTTGCGATCTGAAACAGCCACGCTCTCGCGTCCGTTCCCGCTTTGTATTTGCTTATGTTTGCCTTGACTTTCAGGTAAACCGTCTGGGTAAGATCTTCCGCCGTATGGTAATTGTTGCAATAGCCGTAAAGAAAAGCGAATATACCTTTGCTTGTCTCTTTATACAGCCTTTCGAATGCGGCGGCGTCGCCCTTTGCGACTTCCTGTAAGCACAAGTCCAGCTCTTTTTTGTCCAAATCCCTCTCCCTGTTCAAATATTAAACAAAAGCAAGCGTGCTTTTATTGGCGGACGGCACGATTTTTTTATCCGCCGTTAAAATTTTACCATATCTTTCCGCCCAGAGGCAAACCGACGCACGGACAAAGGCGCGCGTTTTTGTATATTATCGTAATAAAATTCTTTTCCCTACGTCTCCCGACCGCACGGTAAAACCCGTATTTTTACGTCTGCCGACGACTCCCCGTCCGATAAAATACGCCTGCCTCGTTTATAAAAAGTCAACATAAATACAATAATATTTCTATCCGCGTTGCGGCGTACGCGCGCGTATGATATAATATCGATTATTAAAGGAGTTATCATGAGTTTTTACGACGACGTTTATCAGGTCGTTAAGGCTATCCCGTGCGGAAAGGTCGCGACCTACGGACAGATAGCGAGGATACTGGGGTCTCCCCGCGCTTCCCGCGCGGTTGGATACGCGCTGCACGACAACCCTACCCCGATACTTATACCCTGCCACAGGGTCGTCAACCGATACGGCTCGCTGGCGCGGGCTTTCGCGTTCGGCGGAATACAGGCGCAGGCTGAACTGCTCGCTAAAGAGGGCGTTTTCTGCGACGAAAACTATATAGTAGACCTGAGTAAATACCAATGGCAAGAGGGATTGAAATGGTAGAAAACTATTCTGTCATCGCTACGTTCGACGGCACGGCAGACGACGTTCTCCGCGCGGCGGGTTTTTCAAGAACCATGGTGACGGGACTGCGAAAAGAAGCGGGACTTATCCGCGTGATATCGGAAAAGGACGGCGCGGAAAAAACCGTGTTCGCGACAGCGAAAGTATATAAAGGAGATAAGATAAACGTTTCCCTTCCCGTATTTCCCGTTCTCTATCCCGAAAGCGATTTAAAGCCTGAGTTCAGATATATAGACGAAGACATAGCGGTGGTCGTCAAGCCGTCGGGAGTGGCGACCGTGCCCGTAAAGTCGCATTACAAAGACAGCTTAGCGAGCATACTGGGCGCGGAGTGGGGCGAATTCGTATATCGCCCCGTCGGGAGACTTGACAAGGATACTTCGGGACTTATCGCGGTCGCGAGAAACGCTCTCTCCGCCTGCCGTATGCACGAACTTCAGCTGTCTGGCGGCATAGAAAAGAAATATACCGCTCTCGTCAGAGGTCTTATGCCCGAAAGCGGAGAGATAGACGCGCCGATAGCCCTCTCTTCAGACGGCATACGCAGAGAAGCAGCCAAAGGCGGCAAACCCGCGAAAACGCTGTTCAGACGTATCGGCACGTTAAACGGCGATTCTTTAGTCGAATTCACCCTGCTTACGGGCAGGACTCACCAGATACGCGTACATACTGCTTACATAGGACACCCGATAGTCGGCGATAAGCTTTACGGTGACGGAAAGGACGGCGCTACGCGGCTCATGCTTCACTGCTCACGCCTTGCGTTTCCCCACCCGACTACGGGCAGAACGGTAGAAGCCGAAGACCCTTTCGTAATCAAGGGATATCGTAAATCTTTTTAATATCGTCAACGCACGGCACAGCCGTTACGTCAGAGTTTTTATTCTTGCGGATTTTCTGTTTTAAACGCGGGTTTTACGTCTGCCTTCCCAACCGCGACGCTATGTTCGCGGTAGCGGATGATTTGAATTATTTTACACATACGCGGTTTAAATATTCTTTACATATCCGAATTTCAAGCGTAAAATATAGTCGGTTTAAAGGAGAGTTTCGGTATGGTAAAAGATCTCACGCAAGGCAAACCCTCAAAAGTCATACTGATGTTCAGTCTTCCGCTGTTGCTTTCAATGGTATTCCAGCAATTTTACAACATGGCGGACAGCATTATCGCAGGCAAGATGATTTCAAACAACGCCTTAGCCGCGATAGGCGTATCCACTCCTGTCACGATGATATACGTAGCGATAGCGGTCGGTTGCAGCGGCGGTATAAGCGTCGTCGTCGCGAACCTGTTCGGTCAGCATAAATTCAGATCGGTAAAAACCGCTTCGAGCACGGCTCTCGCGTTCATGTTCGCATTAGCGGCGGTGCTGACCCTCGTCGGTTATTTCATATCCACGCCTCTCGTAAAACTTTTGCAGACCCCCGCTTCGATACAGGAAGACAGCTCCGCATACCTTGAAATATACACTCTGGGTCTTATCTTCGTATTCATCTACAACGCGTCCAACGCCGTATTCACGGGCATGGGCGACAGCATAACCCCGCTGATACTTCTCATCTGCTCTTCCGTCGGCAACGTGATACTCGACATAGTGATGGCTAAGCCCCTCGGCGTTGCCGGTCTTGCGTATGCAACGCTGATCGCTCAGGCGGTCGCGGGCATCGTCGCGTTTATCCTTGTCATAGTCAAGATGAAAAAGCTGTCGGACGGAGATGAAGCGGATCAACCGCGGCTTCCCTATCTCAAGCGTACTTTCAACGGAATGATACTGCTCTCTATACTGGCGATATCCGTCCCCGGAGTATGTCAGCAGTCTTTCGTCTCGATAGGTCAGCTTCTCGTCCAGGGACTCATCAACGGTTTCGGAGAACAGACTATAGCGGCTTATACGGCGGCGATGAAGATAAACACGTTCTGCATACAGTGCATCGTCACGACCGCCAACGCGGTAGCCGCGTTCACGGCTCAGAACATGGGCGCGGGCGACCTGAAAAGAGTTAAACAAGGAATGCATTCCGCAACCGTCATGCTGTGCACTTTCGCCCTTATAATAATCGCGATAGTAGCTATATTCGCAAAACCTCTGACAGGCTTCTTTATAAACAACGAAGCCGACTCCTCGATATCGAGTGCGGCTGTTATCGACACGGGCGCGAAATTTTTGTGGATAACCTGTCCGTTCTACGTTTTCATAGCCGTCAAGACGACTGCCGACGGCGTAATAAAAGGCGCGGGCAAACTGTTCCAGTTCATGGTATCCACCTGCGTAGACCTCGTGCTGAGAGTAGCATTGTGTTATGCTCTGGCTCCTTCGCTCGATTTCCTCGGCATATGTATAGCTTGGCCGATAGGCTGGGTGATAGGTACCGCGATAGCGGTCGGCTTCTATATATCCAAGGGCTGGCAGAAAAGCAAGTTCGCGGTATCCGCATGACAGAATAAAAATCTAAATATATGGAAAACCAAAACGTGATATTAAAAGAAGTCAGACCCGACGAATACCCCGCGCAACAAACGTATTTCCTGTTCGAAAAAGAAATGAAATAAAATAAATTAACTTCGCCGCTAAATGCGGCGATTTTTTAACGTTTTTAATACTACGCGACTTGCACAAAATTTTGCTTACTACTCTTTCACCCCCTTTTTCGTCTCTTCATAAAATGAACTATGGCGACTTTAAGCGTTACGATGATAGTAAAAAACGAAGAGGACGTGATTGCCCGCGCGCTGACCTGCGCAAAGAAATTCGCTGACGAAATAATCGTCGCGGATACGGGAAGCACGGATAAGACGGTAAATATAGCAAAGTCCTTCGGCGCGAAAGTATATACTTACGAATGGACGGACGACTTTTCAGCCGCACGCAACTTCGCTTTCGAAAAAGCGACCTGCGACTACGTCATGTGGCTGGACGCAGACGACGCGATAAACGGCGACAACTGTCAGAAGATAATCGCGCTGAAACCCCTGCTCGATAAAGCGGACATATGGTATATGAAATACGCTACCGCTTTCGATAAAGACGGAAAACCCACTTTCGAGTACTGGCGGGAAAGAGTTTTCCGCCGCTCCTTAGGAGCGTGCTGGACAGACCCCGTACACGAAGTCTTTTACGCCGCGGGCACGCGGGAATTTTCTTCCGTTACGGTAAGACACGAAAAACTGCACGCTTCCCCGAGGCGAAGAAACCTGGATATTTATCTTAAACTCATTTCGTCGGGGGCAACGCTTTCGCCCAGGCAGAAATTCTATTTTGCGAACGAACTGTATTCCAACGATCTGCTCCCCCTTGCCTTATCCGCCTATTACGACTTTCTGTCGTCTGACGGAATGACTGAAAACAAGGTTCAGGCGGCTATCAACCTATCGCGTATACGTGCGGCGCAAGGCGATTTGAACGCCGCTCTTTCAGACCTTGTCCGCGCGCTCTCTTTCGGAGAGCCCTCAGCGGAACTCTGCGTAGCTCTCGGCAATGTATATTATGCTTTAACAAACACGGACGGCGCAATTTTCTGGTATAAGGCGGCTCTCCGTCCTCTTCCCGACAACACGCTTGCTTTCGTGGATATATACTGTTACAACTACTACCCGCTCATTCAGCTGGGACTTTGTTATTATAAAAAAGGAGATATCGCCGCCGCTGCCGACTGCACCCGCCGCGCGCTCGACTACAAAAAAGAAGACGAGACCGCTTTGAACAATCTCACCTTTTTCGAAAGTCTGCGGTGATTATCTGCCTGCGTTCAGGCGGTCTTCTCCGCTATGAACTCAACTCTTTAAAACGGTCACTCCACAGGCGCCTTAAAATAAAACGCCCTTCCCTCAAAAGAGATTATAAGCGTATATTCGGCACTGCCGTCCGCATAAGTAGTCTTGCCAACGCTCGCGTTTCCCTTTATCCCTTTTTCGTCGGCTATATCATAGATGGTCGACTCTCTCGGTACAGCCTTTTCTACGGCATAGGTAAAAACCATCTCGTTTTCTCCGTCCGTTGCGATAAGCTTGCCGTTTTCAGCTTTCGCGGTCATCTCCATAATTTTCGCATCGGGAAAACCTTCCGCAAATTCTTCAGAACAGAATATGACCTCGCCCGTCTCAGACGACTGCGCGAACTTGAACTGCCAGTCGTGATTCTCTACTACGTATTCTTCAGTCTGACAAGCGGTAAGACTTGCGGCAACCGCTATAACAACCGCCAACATTATAACGGCAACGGCATTTTTGTATTTCTTCATTTTTATTCTCCTTAAACGTTTTTGTTATATATATACTAAATTAAAACATTATATCGGATTTGATTTCGACATACTCAGACAAGTTCACGCCTTTGTTCAACTCAGTGACATAAGACTTTTTAAACCTGCGTTGCGCTTAGCGACTTTAAACGTTTTATTTACGTTCTTAAGCTCTATCACGACTTTTCTCCCATCTCCCGTCCGAACTGAATCACGGGTATGAAAAGGATTATATCATAAATCAAACAAAATGTAAATAACTTTTAATTATTTGTCCGCATGTTTCTCTCAATATCGTTAATTCTACAGAAATAATCTCTGCTTTTGTTTTTCACTATCACATTTATATCAGGAAATTTTATCTATGTTTTACAAATGGTTATAGACATATATATCGCGATGTGTTATTATTGTTATATAACATAATTAAATAATGCGGAGGAAAATATGGGTGTTTTTAATGTGTTGAAAGGTTTTATCATAAGACACGGTATTCTTTTAGAATATAAAGGCACTGCCGAAAACGTTGAGATTCCTAAAGGTGTCAAGGAAATAGAATCTGATTGTTTCCGCAATAACTCACGGATTAAAAGCGTGATCATTTCGGAAGGAGTTACCTCTATACATAGCGGAGCCTTTAATAATTGCATAAATTTACAGCAGGCAATTTTACCTGAAAGTCTGCGTTACATCGGATCTCATGCTTTTTCTTCATGTAATATAAGCGAAATCACAATTCCCGACGGAGTAACCGTTATCGATAGCGGAGCTTTTTATCGTTGCAATAATCTAAAAAAAATAACTCTTTCGAAAAATCTAAAAAAATTGGAAGATTTCGTATTTTCCGAGTGTAACGACCTTCGTAAAATAGATTTGCCTGAAAGTCTGACGGAGCTCGGATCAAGCGTTTTTCCGAAAACTTTGACTGAAATCAGTCTTTACGACAGCGTTACCGAAACCATAGACGCGTTCTCTAATTCATGTTCACTAAAAAAAGTAGTATTGTTTTGTGACAAAACTCTTCCTTCTGTGTATTTCGACAAATTATCTTTGAGTTTGCATTTTAACGCTGACACTGTAGCAGAAATACACGATAAGCAAAAAGTTTACTCATACAGACCTGCCTATTATGTTATCAAATACAATACGCTTGTTGCTTACAGAGGACCTTCTCAGGACGTACAAATACCTGATTTTATAACTACGATCTGCGAAAATGCATTTTTTTGTTCTTCCATAACGTCCATCGTCATACCAAAAAACGTGACGTGGATATCTTCCAAGGCTTTCGCATGTTGCCGCCATCTCAAAAGCGTAGTTATTTTAGGAAAACTGAAAAATATCGGAACACGTGCTTTTGAATTTTGCGAAGAACTGACTGACATAGAAATCAACGGGGATTCTTTAATTATCGAAAACGACGTTTTTTCTCTATGCCCTAATATTAAAAATATTACCGTTAAAGGCAGCGTGATATCAATACCTAAATACGCTTTCTCCAATTGTTCATCTCTTGAAAATTTCAACGCAGCAGGTGTCATAGATTGTGTCGCAGAGGGTGCTTTTTTTGGTTGCATTAATCTGATCAACGTGAGATTCGGTTACGGACTGAAACATATAGAAAAAAATGCTTTTGCCAACTGTTTAAGATTACAGACAGTCGATCTCCCTGACAGCGTGCTCTCGATAAGAGAATATGCTTTTTCCAATTGTATTTCTCTTGAAACGATACGTATTCCTTACGGTTTAATCTCTCTCTTTAAAGGAGTATTTAACGATTGCGAAAAACTCAAAAACGTCACTTTACACGATCGCATTACATTTATCGACGATAATACTTTTTCCGGTTGTAAATTGCTTGATCTCGACATCCCCGACGGATTATTTCTTCCTTATCCCTTGCGGTTAGATGTTATAAGACGCGTACGTGTTCCTCTTCGTCTAAAAGATAAAGTATCCGTAAGCAGTGGTGAAATTGTTTACAAACAATAATACGGTTTTTACCGCAAAAAGCTGCAAACCGATATACGGGTTCGCGAAAAAAACGACAGCTGCTTACATATCCTTTCTTTCTTCTTGATTCGTTTCTTTGAACTGTTCGCCTGCTTAAATTTTTACTAATACGATGCTTTTCTAAGGCTCACGGTTCACGTTTGGGTCGTCCGCGTAAACAAAAAAGAGAGTTGAACCCAACTCTCTTTTTTGTTGGTGCAGGGTGCCGGAATATGTACGAACCAGTAGAAAAAGAAGAAGCAGATCGAGTTGCTTCCTCAACCTGCTTTTCTACTTCTTCCGTGTGCGACTTTGTAAGTCTGGGCGGTATTGCTTCTTCCTGAAAGTTGTATGTGATGACGAGTTTGTCGCCGTACCAAAGGATGTCGCGGATGAAGGTGTTTACGAGCAGTTTTCTTGACAAGCCTGATATTATCCGTCTTTTTTTATCTGTTAAAGACCTGAAAATTTTTAATTGTTCCCTGACTGTCAGGAAATGTACCGCCTGCACACTTGTTCCGATTTTCAATTTCTCAAATAAATTCCATTATAAGAAAGCCCGCGACATAATCATAGCGGGCAAACAAGATCCCGCAATGAGTATGAATTCTAATTGCGGGAATAAGGTCGGATAAGTCAGTTTTTTCCGATAATATATTCAGCGACTGCGAGAAGGTCGTTTTTTTGTTCTATTTTCACTCCTTCTACGGTTTTTGCCGTTTCTATGCCCTGAGCGCTGAAATATACTTTTCTGCCTGCCACTCTCATTGCCATAAAATCGTTCTCGTCGTTGCCTACAAAAACGCTCTTTTCCAACGGTACTTTATACTTTCTGCAAATCTCTTTCAGACCTCCGCATTTTCCGAGAACTCCTTTTTTCCCCGGATCCCAGTCGTAATCTGTCGCGATTATGTCTATAAGATTATTCTGATCGTCCCAGACAAGTCGGTTGATAAACAGCTCGTCGAAGTATTTTTCGGGATCGGGAATGAAATGTTTGAGAACAGCATCCACTCCGCCCGAGATCACGGCAGTTACGTAACCGTTGTCTTTAAGCATCTTTATTGCGGGTTTCATGTTTTTCGTAAGCGAACATCCGGTAGCCTTTATAGCGTCGTTGATTTTGTCCAGAGTAAGTCCGTTGTCCCTCAGCGACTCAAAATCATGCCTTACCCACTGTTTATAGTCAATTTCTCCTGCCACGAACGCTTTCTGGCATTTTATCGCTTCTTCCCGAGAGCAACCGACCGCTTTCCACAATAGCGACCAGGAATGGCGTATTCCTCTTAAAAGAGTGCCGTCGAGGTCAAACGCCACAACTCCTTCGTATTTTTTTTCTTCAGAACGCGGTGCGCGTTTTATTTCAGATCCCATCATGATTTCTCCTTAAACCTGATCTCAATCTATTCCGCCGAATTGTCTGATCGACGAAAGCTGAAAATCACTGATGTTTATCGCGTTTTCAACTTTAAGTCTGCTGTACTGTCTGTCGGGTACAAATCTTTTTGTTACGTTGCCGTCAAGATCGGTCTCAAGTACTATACCGTCATCGCCTGCCGCTACGAATGCGTTTCTCTCTTTACAAGGAGCGACAGCCTGCAATCTGCCTTCGCTTAGTTTGCAGACCTTTATTTTATTGTCTCTCGCAAAAGTGATATACCCTCTGTCGCCGACAGCTGCCGCCGTAGTTCCGTCTTCAGTAAAAGCTACGTCCCAGTTTGCTGATTCGGAAGGCACTGAAACGCATACCGGCTTGCCTTCTCCTATCTGCCAGAAACGCAGCATAGCGCTTCTTTCTGCTACGACGATATGCTTATCGTCCTTGCTCCAGGCAATACCCCATGCCTGATCGGGGCGTTCCTGTAAAGGCAGATCTTCAACACTCGCTCCGTCAATGACCGCCACGTGCCCGAGAGCGTCTCCGCAAGCGATCTTTTTACCGTCACTGCTGTATTTACATTCTATCGCCCATTTGCCGAAGTCGTACACCTCGCGGTAATTCCAGTTGCCCAGACTGTCCTTATTCCACTGCAACACTTTGCCATCCTCTCCTGCCGAGAGAAACATAGGAAGTTCAGGGTGAAAATCGAGCGCCCAGACGTCTCCGCCCGGATGAACGCCTATCTGTACGAACTTATCCTTTTTTAAATCCCACAGCTCGATCGCGCCCGTTCCGTAACCTATCGCCACGCAATCCGCCGCAGAAGAATAAGAAAGCGCTCTTACCCAGGCATTGTACGGACGATGTATGCGCCTCGGTTTACAGGAAGCGTGATCCCAGCAATGCAACAGCCCGTCCGTGCCGCCGGCGACAAGACTTCTGCCCGTATCCGCAACCGCAAGAAAATTCAGAGATTCTCCCGCAAGATCGAATCGCAGCTCCCTTGTGCTTTCCTTGAATATTTTGACAGACTGATCCGCACTTCCGCTTATCAGGTAATTTCCGTCAGCACTTACAGACAACGCCCTTATCCAGTTTTCATGCGCCGCGATCCTGTATCTTATCATGCCTGTCGTCTTATCGAAAAACAACAGCGCGCCTATACTTGTAGCGGCAACGTAATAATTGTTTCCCGACACTATATGCCATATCGGCGAATTTGCGCCCTCGAAGTCAGGTCCCGTCCTGTTGAGATTTTCGTCAAGCATGACGATCTTTCCCTGTTTTCCCGCAACGAGATAGCCCTTTTCGATCGGCGTAATACACCATAGGGATTGATTTTCCAACACTATGCTCTTCATTTCCGAGGGCGAAGTCATAAACCCGCCGCATTTGACCAAGCCGTTTTCCGTCACGAACGCAACGGTCTCTTCTCCCTGAAAACAACCGTCCCTGACAATGCCCGAATCGGGACATTCTTCTCTGAGGATCCTGTTTCCGTCGCTCTGAACGATAAGTCCGCCGTCTCCTCCGTAGATCCTTCTTCCTTCCTTTGATAATGAAACAAATCTCAGGCTGTGATTTTCCGTCTCTACAACCTCTTTTTCAAGCAGGTTTTCAGGATCGAGAACGTGCAGTTTTCTGTCTTCCCCTACGGTAAGCAAAGACCCGTTCTTTCTGTCATACGCCATTCCCCTGACGTATCCCGAGTGTATCTTTTTAGCACTCAGAGAATTTTCTTTTAAATTCTGCACGTGAATTTTCCCGTCTGAAGTGCCGAAGAATATTTCATCGTTATCCTTACCGAAAGCAACGCAACTTACGGCGTCAAGCACCTCTCTGAAGCGCGACAGGCGAAGATCGCTCCCCCTGAAATCCGTATCGATCAGATCGCAGAATTCAAAATCGCAAGACCAAAGCAAAGTCTCGGACAAATCAAGTCCGTTGAGCTCTTCCGCTGTCTGCAACATCATGGTCACAAGCGTACCGACGGCAAATCCTACTGTCGAAGGATCGCTTCCTATGCTTCTTATCGCATTGTAAAGTTCAGGACGGACCCTGGCTGCGCCGAAACGGGCAGACACGTTTTTGTATATAGGCTTAACGAGAGTGCGCATCTGAGCTTCTCTTATTTCATGCGACGCAGTTGCCGTGATTATATGAAGATCCCTCAGAAGCAGGTCGTCAGAACTCATCTCCTTTGTTTTTATAACATTGATTATGCACCCTGTCATTTCTTTGCAAATCTGATCAGTGGCATAATCGCACAATACGTTCTGGATGTAATAACATCCGTTTTCGTTAACGGGCTCAAGCAAAGACTTGTGCCTTAACTGCGACAAAGCGTCTTTTATTTCATCCTCGAAATAGCTGTGGATCAAAGAGTCGAGTATTCCTTGCAACGACACGGGAACACGCTCTACCGCAAGAAGATAAAGTATCGTCTTTTGCAGAACGGATAGTCTTACTATCTGAGTGTCAAGCAGTTTTATAAGCTTTGAAGGCAATTTACTCGCGCTTTCGACGTAACTGTCTATCACTCCGCCGTAATCGCTCAAAACGGTAGACGATGCGAGAGTTATCGCGTAAGGACTGCCGCCGTGGTGTTCAGAAAACTTTTCAAGATTTTCTTCGCTTTTCCACGTCAGTCCGTGAAATGCAACTATCTGCTTTACCGCTTCTTTGTCAAGTCCGGGAAGATTGTAAAATCTGCATATCGTCGAATGAGAGTTGGCTAAAGATTCTATACAATTAGGCAGCTCTCTCGTCGTCAGCAGAACATTGCTTTGCGTAGTTATGTCTGCAAATCTTTTTAAAAACCTCTCTATATATGAAAATCCTTCTATGAACTCCCCTGTTTCATCCCCCGACTTCATTATGCTTTCCATATTGTCCAGAATGATTATGGCTTTTTTATATGTAAGCAATCCTATCAGGTCGTCTATATGCTCGAAAACACTTTTTAACGGTATCGTACATTCGGGAACAAGCAACTGACAAATCTTTCTGAAAACCGCTAACGGATCCGGCCTGTTCTTGAACGATATCCATATAACGGCATCGCTCTCGTCGACAAAAGCATCCGCCCAGTTTCTCGCAAGAGTGCTCTTTCCTATCCCGCCCGTACCCACAAGGCAGAAAATTTTAACGCCTTCCGCAGATTTTTCATTAAGCCATGCCAGCTCTTCTCTGCGCCCGAAAATATCCATGTGCGGAGGAGCGTCTCCCCAATCTGCCAGCCCCGTTCTGACTAAACGGTAGCCGCCGTCCGCCTTCTTCTCTTGCGCAGGATAATCGGTGCCGCTATTCTCTTCGTCACGGTTTTCGTCCGTGCTTTCGTCTATATATTTTTTCACGGAATCCAGAAGTATTTTGCCGTAATCTGTCTTAAGGTCGGTCGCAAAGATCCTGTGCTTATTGTTCAGCCTGTACTCAAGCGAACTGCTGAATTCGAAATCCTCTATCATATAACAGATGATTGGTTTGCCCGTATCGAAAGCGCACGTGATCTCTGCCAGAATATGGTCGGATTCATTTATAAGCGAAGAAGCAACAAGAACGACTACTTTGCATTTTTTGACAGCGTCAATTATTTTGCCGCCGTAATCCTTTCCCGACGTTTCATCCCTGGGTGCTATCCAGCAAGAATATCCGTTGCTTTCCAGTATACCGCATATCCGATCGGCAATGCTTTTATTCTGCGATTTATAGCTTATGAAAACTTGTTTATTCCCCTCTTCATTCATAAAAGACCTCTAATTTCTGCTCTTTCTGTAAAAATTGAATTGCACTCCGCCATATATCCTCTTATCATATTCGGTGAAGATTTTATCGTCAACAACGACCTCTTCTGCAGGATTATGCTGCGTGATTATTATACCGTCGTCTTCAAGCAGATCTGTCCGCGCTGAAAGAGAATCCATTGCCTTCTGACACATCCCGACCCATTGCGGCGGCGCAACGAAAATAATATCAAATTTTTCTTTGCTTTTCACTACATATTCAAATGCGTCCGTATTTATAAGCGTTGCCCTGTCTTTACATCTGGTGCGATCTATATTCCACTTCAGATCTTCAA